>NZ_AXBZ01000002.1:0-27060 GCF_000475295.1 Alcanivorax sp. P2S70 | reverse complement strand
AGCTTGCCTGCAAGCGATTTTTCGCACTCAAGCAGGCTCCCGCACATTGCCTTTCCGTAGGCGTCTGCCCGCAGGCGATCTTTTCGTTTGCAGGCAGCCCTCTGCAGCTCTATTTCTGTAGAAATTCCAGCCCCGCCGGTATCACCGCCGGGGTTTTTTTAAAGGAGCAACACCATGGCTCATGCACCACAGATTAAAATCCCCGCTACCTACATGCGTGGCGGCACCAGCAAGGGCGTATTTTTCAGCCTGGAAGACCTGCCCGAAGTGGCTCAGGTACCAGGAGAGGCCCGTGACAAGATCCTGCTGCGCGTCATCGGTAGCCCCGATCCCTATGGTAAGCAAACCGACGGTATGGGCGGCGCCACCTCGAGCACCAGCAAGACCGTGATCCTGGCCAAAAGTGAAAAGGCCGACCACGACGTGGACTACCTGTTCGGTCAGGTCTCCATCGACAAGCCGTTCGTGGACTGGAGCGGAAACTGTGGCAACCTGACTGCGGCTGTGGGTTCCTTTGCCATCAGCAACGGCCTGGTCGCCGCTGACCGCATCCCGGAAAACGGCATTGCCGTGGTTCGTATCTGGCAGGTCAACATCGAAAAAACCATCGTTGCCCATGTGCCCATCACCAATGGCGAGGTCCAGGAAACCGGCGACTTCGAGCTGGACGGCGTGACCTTCCCGGCGGCCGAAGTGCAGGTGGATTTCATGGACCCGGCAGACGGGGAGGGCGCCATGTTCCCCACTGGCAATGTGGTTGATGAGCTGGAAGTCCCCGGCGTCGGCACCTTCCCGGCGACCATGATCAATGCGGGTATTCCCACGGTTTTCGTGAACGCAGAAGATATCGGTTATACCGGTACCGAGCTGCAGGGCGATATCAACGAAAACAAGGACGCCCTGGCCATGTTCGAGACCATTCGAGCCTACGGCGCCAAGCGCATGGGCCTGATCGAGAACATCGAAGAAGCGGAAGCCCGCCAGCACACCCCGAAAGTGGCCTTCGTCTCCAAGCCGAAAGCCTATGCAGCCTCCAGCGGCAAGCAGATCGGGGAAGGGGATATCGACCTGCTGGTGCGCGCCCTGTCCATGGGCAAGCTGCACCACGCCATGATGGGCACCGCCGCCGTGGCCATCGCCAGCGCCTCAGCCGTCCCGGGCACCCTGGTGAACCTGGCAGCCGGCGGCGGCGAGCGTGACAGCGTCACCTTCGGCCATCCTTCGGGCACCCTGCGCGTTGGCGCTGGCGCCAAGCTAGAAGATGGCCAGTGGACCGCCACCAAAGCCAGCATGAGCCGTAGTGCTCGTGTGCTGATGGAGGGCAACGTCCGTATCCCGGGGGATTGCTTCTAGATCTGCGATGTTGCTAGCGGGAAGCTCGGTGGCGCCAGCCGCCGCACTTCCCGTTGCCCTCTGTCTGTGTCACTCCCTTTCTAACGCCTTGCACAAACCAGAAAGGCGCTTTCCTGTCCGTGTATTCCCTCCTGTGAATCCCTCTACGGCCGCAACAATTAATCCAGTGTGACTTCTGGAATCGATGGCGCACAAGGTGACCGGCCGGTCATAAACATTTTTCCCTCCCGTGTGCACAAACGTAACAAACCATTCATCAGCAATTAGAGTACGAGTGTCCACAAATTAGTATATGCTCTGTTTAATTGCGCTAAGTTACTGAATATAAAGGATAAAAAAACAAAGCATTCTGTAGTGTTTATGTTAACAACTGTTGCGACAACGTGTTTTGCTGTGTAATCATGTGGCAAAAGATAACCAGAACTGACCTAAACGATCAGTCGTGGGTTAGTCCAAATAACAAGAAACGAGGTCACAGTGCGTCGCAAGAGAATCCGTTCCAACCTGGTGTTGGCAGCGAGCCTGGTGCTGGGTGCGCCTCCAACTCTCGCTCTTACCGAGCTGAACGATGCTTCACTCTCTGAGGTTCAGGGGGCTGGTTTTGCGTTTGCACTGGATAACTTCAGCATGCGCTTTGCCCCTGAAAGCTTCATTGAGTTAACCGGCGCTTCCGTAAATGGTGTCGGTTGGCAGCGAGGTGATGCGCGATATTACGGTCTGTCCATGACCAATGGTGTTCAGGAAAGTGGCACTGATTGGTATGCCACACTTAACGGCGTTGGTAGTGGCGCGTGTGGCGGGTCAAGCACATTCGGCAATACCTTTCTCGCTTGTCCGTTAGGTAACGGAAACAGTTCCGGTCTTGGTCAAACAGCTAACCAGTACGGTATCGGCGCCTTTGCTTCTGTTTACGACCCTTACCTTTTACGTGTGTATGAGTACCCAGGCCATGACTATCAGGGGGATTACCTTGATGGTGCAACTCGGCCTACGATTCTGGAACTCATTGGCCCTACACAGACCGAGAACTGGCGTTGGAGCTTCTGGGGTGAGCTGGAGGTGGATCGCATTGCCAATGGCCATGCTCTTGGTGATTGCAACAACAGTGCTGCAGGGTGTAGCGGAGGGGCGGATTTTCTCCAAAGCCAAACTATTATTCACGGCAAACCAACAACCGCAGGACGTAATGGAGAAGAGGTTCGGCCAGCAATTCTTCGTTTGATGCAAACGGCTAATGACGCAGATCCAACCTTGGGCATCACCTACCAAAGTGCGCTTTCAGGAGACTTCCGCTTCTCTGTGCGGCAGAAAGACAGCAATCCCGGAACGTATATCACAGACACACTACACAACGTGCCGGACTTTGATGACAACGAAGGCATGTACTTCAAAAATGTCGATGCTTTCCTCCCACTTGGCACCCTCCATTATCAAGCCATTACGCTCAATGCTGTAAGGGAATCCGGCAAGGCAACCGGTGACTTTGTTATTGAGCTGACGCCAATTCCAGATGTTCCTGAAATCTACAATCACTTCTATTGCGGTGCTATCAGTAACCCCAATGCCAATGGCTGTGATACCAACAATGACGGTGTTCTCGACTCTGTGAATCAGGATACGGTTGGCTATGTGCGTTGGGGGAATTTCGACAATGATGACGTGAACCTTGCCACGCTGCCTGGAGCTACCGCGACTGATAACGGTATCTATTTTGTGAGCCCAAGTGTTACGCCTACAGCGGCTGACGTGACGAATATCGGGATCTCAAGAATCGAGGGCATGCGAATTCATAGTCTTAAAATAACAACACTGGGGGCCAACCCGTGATTGATTCTCTGCGTCCCGCTACATTGCCTTGGCTAACCGAAAAGACGGTTTTAACCATATTCACAGTGATTGTGGCTTGTGTTGCTTCCCCTGCGATTGCGCTTGAAGCGATGAATGATAATGAAATGGGGGATGTCACTGGACAGAAGGGCATCCTTCTGAGTTTGCAGTACTACTACAACAGTAATCCCGATCTGAATGGCGCAGCCAATACTGGCACGGGCGGTTGCAGTACTCCGAATGGTGGCACAAGCCTGGCCGAAACAAATTGCCGTTTTGCTATGCAAATTACCAATCGGGAATCTGAATGGCTTGTGTTCAAAAACGGTTATGCATCCATTGATATTGATCGTATCGCCCTTGACGCTTCTGTCCTTGGTGGGGCAAGAGGGGCGGACGCTGCTTATGCTGGCTGGTTTGACGAATCGAAGTTTCAGGACATAGACGGCTCAACGTGCTTGCTTGAGGGCAGCTGTGACACCGCAACGATCGCCGAGATGGCGGGGTTGCGACTGAGTTACCCGGAAGGTGTGAATGGCGAAAATTTTGGCAATGTGAAGTTCGGGCTTTTCTTCGAAGGTCTGGCCGTTGAGCCTAATGCCGGAGCGCCAGGGGGGATTGGTTGGTCAGGCAATCAGAATGGTTCCTTTATGGGACTCAATATTGCTGACAACAATGGCCAGCAGGCAAATATTGCCTTTGGTGGCGATTTTTACCTCTATGGGTTTTAGTCGTAGCAGGTTGAGGTATCCAGAAATGCATATCGAAATTAAAAAAAGAATAACTGGATCTTTTGTCTCTGCCTCTGCATTGATGATGGCCTGTGGTGTCCAGGCGCTTGAGACTCTATCGGATCAAGAGTTGGGTTCTGTCCGAGGGCAAGATGGTGTCACGATCAGTTTACAAATCGACCCAACAGAGTCGATTACCGCTGAACAAATTCGTTGGGATCTCGATTTAGGGCAGACCGATGGCGGAGGGGCATCACTCGCTAACCAGTTAATCATCGGTGGTAGCTCTTCTGATGCCAGCCAGTTCAGTATCAAGCCAATCGGAATGAATGGCGGAGCCGCAACTGAAGCGTTGAATTTTGCTGTAAAAATTGATGCTGGTACCAATGCTATGAATCGGCCAGGTATTGGTATCGACGCCAGCTGGAACAGAATGCGAGTCCAGATGGATGATCTAACTGTTTCCAATACGGCGCGGTCATTTGGCTCTGTTGTACTGGATAGTGAGGGCCGTTTCGCTATTTCAGGTGATGGTGGCTTGTTTAATCAAGACAATGATCAGGCTAGTTTGCTGCTTAACCTTGGGAATGTAGATGCGAGCGATGCCAACCCCAGCAATTGGACAATCGATAACCCCGGGCAGCTATTTTTTCGTTTGACCGACGGTGGTACCGAGGCAATTCTCCACAACTTCGGTTTTCTTTTTGATATGCAGCAAGGTGTGCTGGGCATTAATGATGAAGGTCTGATCGTTCAGAATACTGGACGTACAAATTTCAATCTAACCTTTGATTTGTATGCAAATGCCACCGGTCAAAATTTCCAGTTTGTACCATTCGCAGGCGCAAGTACCTCTATACCGATGCTGTTATTTGGCTGGCGGGGAGGGATGGAAAACCTCGATTTGCGTCTCAGACCACAAGGGACTTGGCTCGATAGCGGAGTTCATACCCAGGGCCTTACAGCGTCACTCAGCTTCGATCTTGCCAGCGATTTTCAGTTTTTGCTGGGTGAGGCAGGTGACGATCGCTCCTATCTGGAGTTTGCAAACCCTGTGAGTCTGACCGCTTCAGATGGCTCAGCGCTGAATCGAAGCGATGTTGAATTTGGTTACCTGACCCTGGACACCGTGACTGCCGGCCACGATACCGTCCCGAATATTTGCTATGGGGGGGCGAACCCTTATGGCGGTGCGGGAGCATCATGTACGACTTCCACTGGGGGTATCCTTCCTGCCCAGTCCATTGACCTTCCTGCTTCTGATACTGGGCTCGCGCTCGTAGCGAGAGACTGGGGGCTTCATGCCTATGCAAGCAAGGTTCAGTACCGAGATGGTGTTACCTCTGCAAATGATGTCGACGATGGTTGGGCGCTTATCTACACGCTGGGGGATATCAGCAGTAATTGGTACTTGTATCCGCAATCAGGTGGTGGCACGAGCGTTGATACGGACGCGGGCTTCACTATGGACATCGCAACTGCGATACAAACCGTGGGTGGGGCGGATGCTGTAACAGGGCGTCCTCTGCGTTCCCGTTGGGAAAATGGCACTAACCTGATGATTGGGGATACAGATTTTACCTATCCCACCGGGCATCCAGTGGCGAGTTATGCCCAGGGCATGGCAATTGGTTTGATGGGGGCAGATCTCCTGTTTGTCGCGGATGACATGCGCGTGGCTCTGACACAGCTCGAAGGGCTTGGTCTTTCCTCTGATGCCGTACGGCTTCAGCTTCGCGGTCTGTTTGGAGGCGGGGATATCCCCAGGATGAACAGTCCTGTTTATGGAAGCTACATAGATGCGAATCTGGAATTCGACAAATTCCAGTTCAATCTTTTCCCCGCACTGTTTGACGGTTCATACATCAATTTTGGTGGTTTTCTCAGTTTTGCCAATCTCAATAATGGCTTCTCACAGAATTCAGCTGGAGACGCCAATGATGATGGCACCTATATCTCTTTTGCGGAGCCAAATTTTAACAAGTTGGACGTGGACGTGAGGCTAGCAGACATAACGGGTGATATTGCAATCCCGTTGTCTGTTGTTGGTGATGGAGGAAAGATCGATCTCCTTTCCGCTTCTAGTGAAGCGGACGGCAAGCCAAAACTCAGGGTAGAGATGAATATGAATGTTGGGGCTGCAGCCACTAAACCTGGTGGTGGGGCAGGTGACCCGCTGACCATCGGTAGAATCGAGTTTGGCAACAAGGATCTCGGCACAATGGTTATTCCATCAGCCAAAATCTATACATCTTTTACCCTGGAACAGCAGTAACCCTGCAAGGGTGCTGACTTGTTTCAGTGCAGGTATTGATATGAATACAACAAACATAATTAATGATGCCTTGATCAAAGTTCAGTTATCCATCTTGATCTTTGGACTGCTTGCTTTCATCCCGGTTGTTTCGTACGGCATGGTTGAAATGCAGGATGAACAGCTATCACAAGTCACCGGGCAGGCACTTCTACAGATGGGAAAAGAGCTGGGGCAAGGGGTTTCATCCGATCTGACATTTTATAAAGCTGGACTTGAAGCTGAAGTTGAACTGAACCTGAATATTGAAAAACTCCAATTGGGTTGTACGGCTGGTGCAATAAATGGTCAGTTTTGTGATATCGATATTGATAACCTTAGCCTTTCTGGTTCTACCTGGGGGGCTGAGGGCCGTGCTGGATCTTCCGCAATTCTTACACGTCCATTCTTTGAATTTGCCATTAAGAACGATGACCAGAAGACGCTAAGAGAAGTTGTCGGGATTCGTCTGAGTGCAGAACAGGCAATTGGTATGATGACCTTTGGCGACCAAGAATCTGGGGCTGGCGATGCGGGGGACACTTCCGGAATAAACAGTCTCAGCGGCTACATGCAAATTGGTTCAGCAACGGGTGTAGCACAAACGGAAGCTCGTCAAATGTGTTATGCAACATCTCAGTGTACGGATGGCAGTATAGGTCTCAGTGAAGGCGGCGTAGGCGCTGCAGCAAGAATGACTGGCAGAATTCGTGCGAATACCGATATTCTGGGGTGGCAAACTGGCGACTTTTTTTCAGAAACGTATCGTTTAAATCTTGATGAAGCTAACGCGAATGTTGTTACTTCCCCAGCTGTTGTAAATGGAAAACGTCAAACATTTGTGGAGCTCATGGGCTCAGCTACAATCGATGATATCAACTTTATTGGTCAAATGACGGCTAATGCTACATTGTTAGGTATAGGGTTTGAGCTCGATAAAGAGGTTACTGGCACAATTAGAGGATTAACAGCAACGGTGCCAATCACTGAGGGGCTTGAATACATACACAAGATTAATGTTAATAACCCTTTTTCTCTATCAATGCAGGCTCAAGATGTTTTATGGCCTGATGCGGCGGCGCCTGCAATGTCTGGATGGTGGTTAGCATTCGAAGATGAAATTGACATCGGTAACATTAGCCCGGAAGCTAAGGTGCAGATGACAAATGAAGTGTTATTGCAAGCATTAACAGGAGCCTCTGGTCCTCCCTGGAATACAAATAACTCGGGTGTCGCTGGCTCCCCGCAAGAGTGTACGGTACCAAGTATTAACTGTGCGTTGTATCGGCGACTTTCAACTGGTACGAGTGCGGCCAACACCTATGGTGTAACATGTCCATCTTTGGGTGACTGCTTGGGCGGCGATAGTCTGCCTGTCGGCACTATGACAGTGCCTGCTGATGTTGTTTTTCCTCTTAATGATTTAAAGCTCGGAGCCCAAACGGTTACGCCTAATTGCTATGGATCGGCGAGGTTCTGTTAGCGAAGCTTGCCATATCCTTGTACATTAAGAGAGGCTTATGCCTCTCTTTTTTATTGGGGGGAGCTCTTTTCTATTATTGATGGTGTCTCTTTTGTCAGTGTTAAAAATTTATCGATCAGAGCCCGTTTTCGTTTTTGTGTCATTTTCTCTCTTGTATATCTTCCTGGCTTGGGTGGTTTGTGGCGAGGGAAACTGGTGGGTTATTGATTACGTTGATAGCAGCAATGTTTTCTATGGCGATGATGCCTACCGATTTTTCTTGGCTCGCTCTGCATGGATAAACCCCGATCTCTATAGCTATAACTTTGTCCTTCCTGGTTTCCTTCTGCTTGATGGAACGGTAGTCTCAGTTGCAAAAGGGGACCTTTTTTATGCTCGCTGTATACATGGGCTCTTAGCTTCATTTTGTCTTGCATTGCTTTGGCAGTCAGGTCGGACAATTGGCATTAATCGTGGCGTAATGACTTCAGCAGTCGTGCTAATGGGTATGTTGCCACGCTTCGCTTTGACCTCGCTAAGCTTTTATGGAGAGGCATGGTTACTTTTCCTGATCTGCTTCCTGATATTTCTTTATCTACGCGAGCGCTATTTTATTGTTTCTATTCTGGCTTCCCTTATGCCTTTGGTAAGACCGGAAGGGATGTTCTTCTGGTTGCCTCTTTGGTTTTCTCTTCTGCTCAAAAGAAAATGGCTTGAAGCAGCAGTTATGTTGTTGCCAGGTGTCGTTTATTTTGCCTATTTGAATGTTATATTTTCAGACTTGTCTCAATACGGGTATTGGCGTCTCGAATTAAGGAAAATTCTTAACAAGCTGGTCCTCAACGAGTCAGCCATGGAATGGATCAACACCTACTCCCTTTTGCTGGTGTTGCCGTCCACTTTGGGATGGCTTTACAAACCAGTGCGTCACCTTTGGCCCTTTCTGCTTGGAGGGTTTGCTTGGTTTTCATGGCTTGTGCTGCTTTTTTGGTGTGGGCTTAGTGATTATGAAGATCGTTATACTTTCATTTTGATTCCATTAATGGTGTTGCTTTGGGCGTCTTTTTTTACATGGTTGAAAAATGTAGTGTCTGGTTTCTCTCAGCAGGAAAGATGGGTTTCTCGGTCTGTCGTAATCTGTGCAACTGCAGTAGTAGTGATGCATTTTTCAAACATGTACATGCTCAAAGGGAGTGTTAAGTACATTGGTGGATTTGCAACACTTAAAAATGTGTTAGCTGGTCGCTGGGAAAAAATTTTCCTGTCTCACTCCGAGGAAACGGTTGAAGAATGGAAAGCGGCGGCGCTGAAAATTGAATCGATGCTTTCCGCAGATCCGGGCATTGATAGGCTTATCGTCTTCGATCATGTTTTTTATTACCACCTTGACCCATACAATATCCCTGAGCAAGTTACGGTTGCTTACGCAACGAATGGTTATCGGGTTTTCCATATTCTGTTTGATGGGCAGGTGTTTGCCCAGCATCCAGGTGAGGAAATGTACAGCTATTTTGATTTCTCTGAGCCAAAGTATTCATCAAGTGAGAAGCGTGCAATCTATGTGGATCTGATGCCGCTAAAGGGATACCCGTATACTTGGAGGTTTGCTGGGTACCAGGTTCATTTATTTGCCTATGCCAGGAGTCTCTCTTCCAGAAAGAAAATCGAAGATGCTCCAACCATAGACTTAGAGTTGATGAAAAAAGCCTATGACAAGTGGTGGTAGTCGCCCAATGGAGTACCGGTTGAATGGAGAACTTGTTAAGTTGGACTTGTCAGGGCCGGTAGAAATTGGAAGCAATCATTGTCTCCTTGATTACGATGATAACCTTGTATCCGGTTGCAGCTGGGATCGTGCTGGGTTTACCGTCGATGAGTTCCTTTCCGAGCAAGAGTTAACTTTGCTTACGGAGGGTGTGAGGCGGCTCGTGATGGATGCCCTGATTGACGCAGGGCTGGCTATTGATGAGGCCGCGTTCCGGTTGGAGCAGTACCATACACTGTGTCGTGAGCAGCGCGATCACCTTTCAGTTATTAACTTTCTCAAGCGCCGGGCCTCACTGAGAAACTTGCCGATTCCTCCATCATGCCTTGACCGAAAGGTTAGCCAGCTTTGTGGGAAAACTGTTTCAAGTGATGTTGTTTCTGTTCCCGCATCCGGTTTCTTCTTTATCCGGATTGTGAGGCCTTCTCCATTCGTTGATAACAACCCACCGCATAAGGATGTATGGCTGGATAGACTCAGGCATGCGGTCAATCTTTACCTTCCTATTGCGGGGAGTAGCGAGAATTCATCGTTGCCTTTGGTCGAGGGGAGTCATTACTGGTCAGAATCACGCATCACAAGGACATCATCGGGAGCTACTGTAAATGGGGTTTCTTTTAGTGTTCCATCTGTAGTTTCTGTAGAGGGGGGGGTGACGATGGTTCGGCCTGATGTTGGCCCTCGACAAGGCATGGTTTTTTCGCCCTATCTGATCCATGGGGGGGCAATAAACCTTGAGCCTGATCTAACCAGGGTTTCATTAGAGGTGCGGTTTTGGCGGAAACCTTAACGTAATGTTATCAGTCGTTTCTGTCCATGCGGCTAATTTTTCTTAACTTTAAGGCATTTCGTATGAGGTGCCATGTTGTGCGGATAATCTCGGTAGTAGTGTAGTGACTTACTTCCCCTTTTACGGCGGAGCTCCTGAGTGTGTACGACGACAGTTGATCGGCAAGTTTGAAATAACAGAGTAGACGTGGGTTTATTTGCCGTTCCTCCTCAGATGAGGGAAGGAGAGTTAGTATCTCTTTCTTGAACAAGCATATCGGACTTCCAATGTCATCGATACGCAAGCCTGTTATTCGGCAAATAAGCCAATTGATAAATTTAGAACCCCACATGCGTACCTGATTGGCGTCTGAGCGATGTTTTCGTACCGCATGAACTGCATGTGTATTGGTATTTAAAAGCGCCAATAACTCAGGTATTTCATGTACACACGGATAAAGATCCGGGTCTATGGTGAGTAGTAAAGAGCCTTTGGCGTAAGATATGCCATTCAGGATAGCTCCAAGTTGGCCAGCGTGTTCTGAAGGGGTGATTAGGTTGATCAACAGGTTTTTATATTCAGCCGACAAAGGTGGTGCAGAATCTTTCCACTGCTGCAAATCGTCTACTATGACTACCTCGTATTGCGCCTTTTCTTTTATTGCTAGCGAGGACAACTCGGATAGCAATGCTGGAAGGTGACCGGTAAGAGGGTCGGTGGTAGTGATGATAGATAGGCTGTTCGTTGAGCTCATCTTGCCAGCCGTAGTGCATAGCGGGTTGAGTTCGTACCAAAGTTCATTTTTTCCAAAACTCTCACCGCTGCATGGTTATTCAGTGAAATGCAGGTTTGCGCCGTAGAGTAATGAGTAAGTGCTGTTTGGATCAATTCATAGATGACTGGGTAATAATAGCCGGTGGCATCTGACCGGGAGACGTAAATGCCTCCGCTCATGAGCTGTAAATCCACTCCGGCAAAACGGAGATCCTGCGCTTCAATGGTGCCACACGCAAGAACTACACCTGCTTTTTCAACGACGAGAGCGGTCCGTTCCTCGTCCGATCGATCCAAGATCTTCTTCATCCATTGACGATAGAGTTGTTGTGACTTTTGATGGCATAAAATGCTGTCTCTGGAGAAGCGGGTAGCAAAAAACGAGTAGTCCAGAATCTCAAGTATGGAGTCACGGTCTGCTTCGGTATAGGGGCGCACATAAGCCCGAAATTTTGGGGGGGGGACGTTCTTCAGGCTCTTTGCGCGATATTCCCGCTTTAAATCCAGAATTTCTGCACCCATTGAGAGAAGAGTGTTCAAGCAAAGGTAGTTGTCGATATCTACTTCACATGAAATGTGAACTTCTCTGCCAAGGTTGGCTGCCATGACTGTCTTTTCAGCTAGTAGCTGGAGCGTTTTCGGAGCGACCGCTGGACAGCTTGAGATACTAATCTTTGCCATTTTTTGGCCAAAATGTTCGCTATCCCATGCTAGTGGTGTGACGGCACAGATTGCCTGAATGATTTCCCCGTGAATGATGGCACTACACCTTCCTCCAGCTGCCAATGCTGCTCCCAGTTCATGTTGTAAAAGGCGGATATGGTCCAAGCGATCTAGCTCAGGGTGTCCTCTGTACCGGGTATATATATCCAGGTTGTCAAAATTCAGCGACGTAACCTGTGCTGGGCTTCGCAGGTGGTAAAAACTGTGATGAGTGAAAGGTTCCGTCACTGTCATGCCTAGATTAGAAATTATTAGAATTCTTACTTTCTATTTTGCCTCATAGACATGGGTTAGGCGAGGCTCCACTGCCATAAAAGCCGTGTTTTTTGCCGTTGTACGAGCATAGCGCAACGATCGAGTTGCGATTCCATCAATGTCTGATGCAAAGGGAATCCTGAAGGATCCATCTTTACAGCAATGTTTCTCCCCTGCATGAACTGGGCTGGGTGGGGTAAAATTGCCCACAAATTATTCGGCGGGCTGGGTTTGATCTTGTTTCTTTCTTTGTTGCCATGCTTTAACTTGATCCCTATTGACTAAGTTTAATAAGGATACATCGACTCCTGCTTTATCAGCATTGTAATTGGCTTATATTGCCATGGATTGATCGCTAGTCCCTATCTTCAGACCTTCTAACGTATGGCCCCTAAAGAATGAACCTGTCGCTGAATATTCCTTTTAACCGGCCCTTGATGATTGGGGGAGAGCCAGAGGCAATCCAGGAGGCAGTTCATTCTGGAATGTTGGCGGGGAACGGGAGTTTCACTTCTTACTGCGAGGGACTACTGTCAAAATTGGTGGGGGCTCTTGATGTTCTGTTGACACCTTCTTGTACCCATGCGTTGGAAATGGCGGCCCTACTGATTGATATTGGTCCGGGAGATGAGGTTATTATGCCATCCTGGACATTCGTCAGCACTGCTAATGCGTTCGTATTAAGGGGCGCCATCCCGGTTTTCGTCGATATCTCCACAGCTGATGGGAATCTTGATGTGACACTCATCGAGGCGGCCATAACTCCCAGAACACGAGCAATTGTGCCCGTTCATTATGGCGGTGTGGCGTGTGATATGGATGCCATCATGCTGATCGCTGAGCGTCATGCCCTTTGGGTCATTGAGGATGCTGCACAGGCAGTGATGTCAAATTATAAGAACAGGCATTTGGGGAGTATTGGTCATCTGGGTGCTTTTAGCTTCCACGCGACCAAGAACTACACAAGCGGAGGGGAAGGGGGGGCATTGGTTGTCAATGACGCCTCTTTTCTGGACCGGGCCAGAATCCTGCGAGAGAAAGGCACTAATCGAGAGGCGTTCGCATCAGGAGCAGTCAATCAATACCAATGGCTGGATATTGGCAGTAGCTTTCTCATGAGCGAGCTTCAGGCGGCTTTCCTTTCCGTTCAGCTTGATGCCGCTCAGGCCGTTAAATTTGAACGGCGGGCGCGGTGGGAAAACTATGCGTCTGAGTTGGCACCATTGTCGGATTTTCACGGAATAAAACAGGCTAGCGTTCCTGATTGGGCGGACCACAATGGCCATATTTTTTTTCTGAAAGCGAGAGATTTGCGTGCAAGGAATGAATTGCTTGCGGGGCTGAATGCGAAGGGCGTCTGCGCTCAGGCACACTATGTACCCTTACATCTTTCTCCGGCTGGAAAGCAGTTCGGCAGGAACGTTGGAGCATGCAGCAAGACAGTTGAACTTTACGAACGGCTTGTACGCCTGCCTGTTTTCCACTCACTCACCGACGGCGAGCAGGCGTATGTCATTGATTCAGTGGAAGCCTGCCTTCGGGGCTGCTAACACCTCTACCATTGACTTGTGGGATGCGCTCTTAGTAGTCCTTGCTGCTATTGCAAGCGCCGCTTCAGCCCCTTCATCGCCAACACCCGCGTACTGATCTCTTCGATAGATAGCTCTGTGGCATCGAGATAGGGGATGTTGTGCTTGTTGTACATGGCTTCCAGGGCGCGTAGTTCCATGTCGCATTGACGCAGTGAGGCGTATTTGCTGTTTGACTTGCGTTCGCTGCGTATTGCGCTAAGACGCTCGGCGTTGATAGTCAGGCCGAATAGCTTCGTTTTGTGTTCCTGGAGCGCCTTGGGAAGTCGCAGGTCATCGAAGTCGTCTTCAGTGAGAGGGTAGTTGGCAGCAAATAATCCAAATTGAAGAGCCAGATAAAGGCTGGTGGGCGTTTTGCCGGAGCGGGAGACGCCGATGAGGATAATGTCAGCCTGGTCGTAGTGCCGCGTCCGGGCGCCATCATCGTTATCTAGCGCAAAGTGGACGGCATTGATCCGAATACGGTAGGAGTCGGCGTCACGGATGGCGTGACTCTGGTTGATCTTGTGATTGGAGCGAACCCCCAGTTCTTCCTCCAGCGGGTTGAGGAAGGCGCCGAACAGGTCCAGCACCATACCTTTGCAGCTGTGCAGAATCTCGCGGTGTTCGTTGTTCACCAGAGTAGAGAAGACCACCGGTTTTACCCCGTCTTCCTGGTGGGCCCTGTTGATGCGTTCTACGGCCTCTCGTGTTTGCTGGTCGGATTGCACAAAGGGGAGGGTGACCTGAACGAATTCAATATCGCCAAATTGGCTAAGCATGCTGTGGCCAAGGGTTTCGGCGGTAATGCCTGTGCCGTCGGAAAGGTAAAAGGCTGTTCGTTTCATGATAAGTGCCATGTCTGATCCCGCATGAGGAGGCTGGCCATAGGGCTTGCTTTGCGACCATGGGCTCGACAGTCCCTGATCGTCCCTCAGGAAAATTGTCTACAGACAACCTTTGGAGCCATCTCTGGCCCTGCAAGGGTGTCTAAGTCATTGTTTTGTCGTAGCAGTCTAGTGACTCCACGCCGGGGTTTCCACTGCTATGACCGTAAAGCAGGCTCAATGACACGAATTGGCCGTTGTCCGGACCCCGCGTTGCCACTACACTGCGCGCCGATAGCCCAGGCCATGAATTATCCTTGCATTTTCAATGGGATAGTGGCTTTGAAAGCCGAGTGGCGGCGAACCGGCCATATAAATGCCGAAAGTCGCGCCCCTTTTTGTCACTTGGGCGGGCAAACCGTGATGGTTTTGAGTAGAATGTCGGCTCGATTCGACCCGGCATTGCCAGTGGATACTACCGGTAACACGTATTTAAGGAGACAACCTTGGCGGAATATGTAGTCTGGTTTCAGGATCTGGGGAAAGACGACGTAGAACACGTTGGTGGCAAAAATGCCTCCCTGGGTGAAATGATCAGCAATCTGTCGGCAGCGGGTGTCTCCGTGCCCGGCGGCTTTGCCACTACCGCTGAAGCCTTCCGTGAGTTCCTCGAGCACAACAACCTGACCCAAAAGATCAACGAAGCGCTGAGCGCTCTTGATGTTGAGGATGTGGTTGCACTGGCCAAGACCGGTGAAGAAATCCGCCAGTGGGTGATTGATGCGCCTTTCCAGCCTGCGTTAGACAAGGCTATCCGTGAAGCTTACGAGCAGATCGGCGAGGGCAATGCGGACCTGCCGGTGGCGGTTCGTTCTTCCGCTACCGCTGAGGATTTGCCGGACGCCTCCTTTGCCGGCCAACAGGAAACCTTCCTGAATATCCGTGGTATCGACAGTGTCATGGTCGCCGTGAAAGAGGTCTTTGCCTCCCTGTTTAATGACCGTGCCATCAGCTACCGGGTCCATCAGGGTTTTGACCACAAGCTGGTTGCCCTGTCTGCGGGTGTGCAGCGCATGGTGCGCTCCGAGACCGGCGCGGCAGGCGTGATGTTTTCCCTGGATACCGAATCCGGGTTCAAGGATGTGGTGTTCATTACCGCGTCTTACGGCCTGGGTGAAATGGTCGTGCAGGGCGCAGTAAACCCTGACGAATTCTACGTTCACAAGCAGACACTGCAGAATAACAAGCCTGCCATCCTGCGCCGTAACCTGGGCAGCAAGATGCAGAAGATGATTTACGGCGCCGAGGCCACTGCTGGCAAGTCAGTTCAGATTGTGGATGTGGATCGTGATGACCGCATGAAGTTCTGTCTGACCGACGAGCACATCGAGAACCTGTCTCGTCAGGCGATCGAAATCGAGAAACACTACGGTATGCCCATGGACATCGAGTGGGCGCTGGATGGTGATGACGGCAAACTGTACATCGTTCAGGCCCGTCCCGAGACGGTGAAGAGCCGTTCTGATGCCAACGTCATGGAACGTTACCTGCTCAAGCAGACCGGTAAGGTTCTGGTAGAAGGTCGCTCAATTGGCCAGCGTATCGGTGCCGGTACGGTCCGCATCGTTACCAGCGTCAAGGAAATGGACAAAGTGCAGCCCGGTGACGTGCTGGTGACCGACATGACGGATCCGGATTGGGAGCCGGTCATGAAGCGTGCGGCGGCCATTGTTACCAACCGTGGTGGCCGGACCTGTCACGCAGCCATTATTGCCCGTGAGCTGGGTGTGCCTGCCATCGTAGGGTGTGGCGATGCCACCGAATTGCTGTCTGATGGCATGGAAGTGACTGCGTCCTGTGCTGAGGGCGATACCGGCAAGATCTATGAAGGCAAACTGGAATTTGACGTACAGCGTAATTCCATCGAATCCATGCCGAAGCTGCCATTCAAGATCATGATGAACGTCGGCAACCCGGATCGTGCTTTCGATTTCGCGGGGCTGCCGAACCAGGGCGTTGGGCTTGCCCGTCTGGAGTTCATCATCAACCGCATGATCGGCGTCCATCCGAAGGCGTTGTTGAACTACGACAGCATGCCGAACGACATCAAGCAGAACATCGACAAACGTATTGCCGGCTATGGCGATCCGGTCGATTTCTATGTTGAGAAACTGGTGGAAGGCGTGTCGACCCTGGCTGCGGCGTTCTACCCCGAGAAAGTCATTGTTCGTCTGTCTGATTTCAAGTCCAACGAATACGCCAACCTGATCGGTGGCAAGCACTACGAGCCGGAAGAAGAAAACCCGATGCTGGGATTCCGCGGTGCGAGCCGCTACATCAGTGAAAACTTCCGCGACTGCTTCGAGCTCGAATGCCGGGCCATGAAGAAAGTCCGCGATGTGATGGGCTTTACCAATGTTGAGCTGATGGTGCCGTTTGTTCGTACCACTGGCGAAGCCGAACAGGTGATCGAGCTTCTCGGCAAGAACGGCCTGAAGCGTGGTGAAAATGATCTGCGTGTCATCATGATGTGCGAGCTGCCCACCAATGCGCTGTTGGCCGATGAGTTCCTGCAGAACTTTGACGGCTTCTCTATCGGTTCCAACGACCTTACCCAGCTGACGTTGGGTCTGGACCGCGACTCCGGTATCGTCAGCCACCTGTTTGATGAGCGCGATCCTGCAGTGAAGAAGCTGCTGAAGATGGCCATTGATGCGTGTAACGCGCAGGGTAAATACATCGGGATCTGTGGTCAGGGCCCCTCGGACCATCCTGACTTGGCGAAATGGCTGATGGAGCAGGGTATCTCCTCTGTATCCCTGAACCCGGATTCAGTGCTGGATACCTGGTTCTTCCTGGCGGGCAAGCACGGCGACTAAATCGCACGGCTTGACCTGTCTGGTGCTTCATCGCACAGTAAAAAGCCCGCGCAAGCGGGCTTTTTTATGGTTCTTCGCAGGTTTGAGGGGAAAGCCCGATTGATCCCCACCGCAAAGTGGGAGGCGTCCCCCAAAAATCCGCGATGAACCCTTTAGGCGATCGGGCTTTGCATGTCATGGCTGGGATCTGCAGGTATTGCGAAAAGGAGGGCGGTCCATGTTTCACCGACTGATTCGGTCGCTTGAGCTCTATGATGGCCTGCGCATGCCTGTGAAAGTCGGCCGTGAAGAGCTGCTGTTAATCCATGAGGATGGGCAGACCTGGCTGGTGCAACGCCGTTGCCCCCACGCCGACTTCCCGCTTGATCGCTGTACCGTATCCGGTAACCAGTTGCGCTGCCCCGGTCACGGAATGGAATTCTCCTTGCGCAGCGGGCAATGCCTGACTGCCAACTATCGTCTTGACCAGTATCGGATTGCCTATGATGGGCCGTGGTTGGGGGTGGAGGCTTGAAAGCAGCTGTTAGCTATCAGTCATGAAGATCAAGAAGCAGACTTGAGCGGTTCTGGGCTCGCGATTTTAAAACTCATAGCTGATAGCTCGCTGGACTATCTCGCCGCGAAGACCTCCTCTTCCCCCATGCCCGCCAGGAAGTGCGGGGCATAACGGCTTTTCAGCTGTTTCACCTTACGAACATAAGCCTGGGTTTCCTTGAACGGGGGGATGCCACCATAACGACGCACATTGCCTTCGCCCGCATTGTATGCGGCAAGAATATGGTCAAGGTCGGTAAATTTGCCTTTCAGGTAGGCAAGGAAGCGGGTGCCACCAAGGATATTCTGGCGGGCATCGAAGGGGTTGGTGACTTCAAGGTAGTTGGCCGTTTCCGGCATGAGTTGCATCAGGCCCTGGGCGCCCACACGGGACACGGCATTCGGGTTAAACAGGGATTCAGCGTGAATTACAGCCTTGATCAGGCCGGGTTCAACCCCGTACCGGCTGGCTGCGAGGGTAATAACGGTATCGTAGCGGTCACGCTCAGCATCGCTCAGCGCGCGGGTCTGGTAGCTCCATCCCTTTCGTACAGACAACAGGGTATGGTCACTGCCAACCCGCTCCTGGGGCTGATCAGTGAATAATATGGTGCCATCCGCTGCGCGGTACTTGTAAATGTTCCCCGCAGTGGCCGCTCCTGACAATCCGATAAGGCCACTGATACACAGGGCCATCAGGACGTAATTGTTCATTGTTATGGCCAGTACCCTTGGTAGCAGTTTGTGCTGCTCCGGTATTTATTATTTGCGTAGCCAAAGGCTAACGCTTGCCCCCATGTTAGCGTCGTCGTTTATAGTGGCCGAGTACTCACCGATGAAGTGGCGATATCGCGGGTTTAACGTGGACGCTACCAACCATCATACTACCCACTGATCGAAGGCCCAATAGCCTATCTGGTCAAAGTGCCGGGCAGGTCACAAGGAGAAAGTATGTTCCCGGAACGCCTACAACCCTGGTTGAGCAGTATGATTGCCTGGCTGGAGCTGGGCTTTCTTGCCCTTTTAATGCTACTGATTCTGGTCGCATTAGCCCTGTGGGTACAAGACCGGTTCTTCCAGAAAGCCCATGCCATTCGCCGAAATTTCCCCTTGATCGGCCGCTTTCGGTACTTTTTCGAGCATCTCGGAGAGTTCTTCCGCCAGTACTTTTTTGCCATGGATCGGGAAGAGCTGCCATTCAACCGGGCGCAACGCAGTTGGGTATACCGTGCTGCCAAAAATCTGGGTAATACCTCGGCATTCGGTTCGACCAAGCAGATCGGCGCCGGGCGGGTGATCTTCATGAATTGCCCGTACCCGACGTTGGAGAAGAATGCCGCCAAAACCCTCCCGCTCATGATCGGGCCTCACTGTGATCAACCCTACGTTGCTCACAGCATTTTTAATATCTCAGGTATGAGCTATGGCGCGTTGTCCCGGCCGGCAGTTCAGGCCTTGTCGAAAGGGGCCTCCATGGCCAATTGCTGGATGAATACAGGGGAAGGCGGCCTGTCCCCCTATCATCTGGACGGTGGCGGTGATGTGGTATTTCAGATCGGGACCGCCCGATATGGTGTTCGGGACAGCGACGGCAACCTCGACGACGACAAGCTGGTGAAAATCGCGGCACATACCCAGGTTAAAATGTTCGAAATCAAGCTCAGCCAAGGGGCAAAACCCGGCAAGGGCGGGATTTTGCCTGCAGCAAAGGTGACAGAGGAAATCGGCAGGATACGTGGCATTCCCGTCGGCGAGCCCTCCATCAGCCCCAACGGCCAACCCGATGTGCAGGATGCCAACAGCCTGCTGGACATGATTGCCCATGTCCGGGCGGTGACAGGAAAACCCACTGGGATCAAATGTGTGCTGGGGTCGTTTCGATGGCTGGAAGATCTGTTCCTGGCCATTAATGAGCGAGGCCATGAATCCGCCCCTGATTTCATCACCGTGGATAGTGGTGACGGTGGCACTGGCGCCGCGCCCATGTCTCTGATGGATGATGTGGGCCTCTATCTGGCGGAGTCATTGCCCCTGCTGGTGGACTTACGGGATGGCTACGGCCTGACCGACAGGATCAGGATCATCGCCTCTGGCAAATTAATTAATCCCAGCATGGTGGCCTGGGCTATTGCGGTCGGAGCGGATTTCTGTGTGTCCGCCCGTGGCTACATGTTCGCTCTGGGCTGTATTCAGGCGCTGCAGTGCAACCGCAATACTTGCCCGACTGGCGTGACAACTCATAACCCCCGTTTGCAGCGTGGCCTGGTTCCGGAAGAGAAATCACAGAGGGTGGCGTACTTCCACGACAATCTCGTCAAAGAGGTGGAAACCATCGCCCATTCCTGTGGCGTCAGTGAGCCGCGGGAATTGCGCCGTCATCATGCTCGAATGCTCAGCAGTAACGGCGAATCCATTCCGCTGGATTATTTGTGGCCCCAAGTGGCTCCGGGAGAGTATCTGACTTCCGGGCGACCCAGTGAGCAACCAACACTGGTAAGGTGGCAGACCCGAAAACCGTAACAAGTCCCTGTTCGGTGCATCAGAACGCCCATAGTGGCCTAAAGCTAAAACAGTTCCCTGACATTCCCTATTTGCGAGGAGTAAGCAGTGAAAACCGAGTTTGATCTGGTGGTAATTGGCGCCGGTTCTGGCGGCGTCCGTGCCGCGCGCATGGCCGCGGGCCATGGTGCCAGCGTGGCAATCATCGAAGAGCGTTTTTTTGGTGGCACCTGTGTCAATGTGGGTTGCGTCCCCAAAAAACTGTTTTCCTATGGCGCGCATTTCCCCCAGGAATTTTCACTGGCCAGCGATTATGGCTATCAGGTTGATGGCTGGACGTTTGACTGGGCGACTCTCAGGGACAACAAGAGCCGGGAAATCGAGCGCTTGAACGGCATTTACCAGCGTATTCTCGACCAGGCGGGCGTCACCATTTTTCAGGGCCATGGCACGGTTCTGGGCGAGGGCAGGGTCTCGGTGGGAGATCAGGTTCTCACGGCCAGGCATGTATTGGTCGCTGTTGGCGGTAAGCCGTTTGTACCGGATTTCCCGGGCAAGGAACATGTTCGAATTTCAGACGACTTGTTTTATCTCTCTGAATTACCCGAACGGGTGGCGGTTGTGGGGGGCGGCTATATCGCAACTGAGTTCGCCGGCATTCTGCATGGGCTGGGCTGTGAGGTCACGCAGGTCTATCGCAAGGAGTTGTTCTTGCGGGGGTTTGATGAGGATATTCGGGCTTTTGTGGCAGCGCAGATGACGGCGCAGGGTATCACGCTGAAGTTCAATGCCGATGTGGCCAAAATCACCGAAGCCGAAGGCCGTAAACAACTTCACTTCCTGGATGGAGGTGAAGAGGAGTTCGATGAGGTGTTCTATGCCACGGGCCGTGTTCCCTTATTGGACGGTCTGTTTGCAGAAGGGGCAGCGCCTGCGCTCAATGAGCGTGGGGCTATCAAGGTCGATGAGCATTTTCAGACCAGCAACACCGGGCTGTATGCGTTGGGCGATGTGATTGACCGCGTACAGTTGACCCCGGTCGCCCTGGCTGAAGGCATGTGGCTGGCCGCACACCTGTTCGGCCAGAACAAGCCAGATGAGGCCATGAATTACGAACATATTGCGACGGCCGTGTTCAGTCATCCCAACATTGGTACTGTCGGCCTGACTGAGCAGCAAGCGCTAGAGTCTTGTGGGGCGGTCCGAGTCTATAAAAGCCAGTTTCGCCCCATGCGCTATACCCTTGGCGAGCTGCAGGAACGGAGTTTCATCAAGCTGATTGTCGATGATGAGACAGACAGAGTTCTGGGTTTGCACATGGCCGGCGAGGATGCCGCCGAGATTACCCAGGGGTTCGCAGTGGCGATCAAGATGGGCGCCACCAAGGCAGATTTTGATGCCACCGTGGGGATCCATCCAACGGCTGCCGAAGAACTCGTCACGATGCGCCAGGGCGAGCGCATTACACGTTGATTGTGGCTGGAATCGACTGCTGCCTTATCGCTTGCGGGCAAGCTCCCACAGAGTCAGCTCCGTGCCGCAGCTTTTCCCACCCTGGCAACGAAGCGGCTCTGGGAGCCAGCCTGCTGGCTTAGAGCCGCTGCAATGTAACCGGCAGGCCGTCCCCAGGTACGGGCAGGCTGGTCGTATCCAGCGGCATTTCATAACTGTCCGGCACGCTCCAGCGATAATTCAGTAATACTTGATGGAGTATCGCTTTGACCTGCATCTCGGCGAAGTGCAGACCAATGCACTTGTGAGCCCCGCCGCCAAACGGCACCCAGGCATAAGGATGGATCTTGTCTTCCCTGCGTGCTTCGCTGAACCGCTCTGGGTCAAAGGTTTCCGGTTCCGGCCAGAACTCTTCCATATAGTGGGTAAAGAACGGGCTGACGCTGATAAAGGTGCCCTTGGGGATAAAGTAGCCGTTGAATTCGGCATCTCTGACGGTTTTGCGTGGCAATGAGGGGACCGGGGCGCATAGTCTCAAGGCCTCTTTCATGGCCAGGCCAATCCCCTCCAGTTTGGCCAGATCATCATAGTCGATGCAGGTCTTGTTCAGGGTCTGACTTTCTTCCCGCAAGCGCTGCTGCCACTGTGGATTCTTGGCCAGATAATAGAAGAGGGTGGACAGCGTGATGGTGGTCGTGTCGTGGGCGGCCATCATCAGGAAGATCATGTGATTGACCACATCGTCGTCGCTGAACTGGTCTCCATCTTCTGTTTTTGCATGGCACAACACACTGAACAAATCGGATTCCTGACTTGCCCGTTTCGCTGGCAATTCCTTGCGGAAAAAGCGTTCCAGCACCTTGCGCCCCCTGAGGCCTTTCGCCCAACGACCACCGGGAACATTCGTGCGAACCAGCGCGGTGCCGGCACGTACCGTATCAATAAATGCCTGGTTGATGGCTTTGCTTTCCGGGCCCAGTTCGTAGCCCATGAAGACGTCGGTGGCGAGATCCAGTGTCAGCTGTTTGATGGCATTGAAGACCAGGAAATCAGGTATCTGGTCCCAGTGTTCAATGCCCTGGGTAATATGCGGGCCCATGCGCTGGAGATAGCCCCGCAGGACATCGCGGTTAAATGCCTGCTGCATGATTTTGCGGTGCCAGCGGTGTTCCTCGAAATCCAGCAGCATGATGCCGCGGTGGAAAAACTTGCCAATGAAATAGTCCCAACCCTGATGGTTAGAGAACAGGTCTCCGCGGTTAAGCATCACAAACTGGTTGGCGTCAGGGCCCACCATGTGAACCATGCGCATACCAAAGACACTGGCCCAGGAAATCGGGCCATAGCGGTCGTAACGCTTGCGCATTAGATTGATGGGGTCTTTCATGAATGACAGGGTCATCCCAATCAGGGGCAGGCCCCGGTCGCCCTGAATCGCTTTCAGATTGCTGTCAGCAGGCACCGTGCAAAACGGCTGGCTCATGATGGCACTCCAGTCTCAACATTGTGTTTACTATGTATCTCCGTGATCGCCTTGGACAAGAGTGCTATATAGATTTTCGTCTCGTGTTTAGCTTGTGCTGATGCAATTTTGATCACGACTGGAATAAAGGGGTAGCTATCGGGCCTGTAGCGCTTTCTCCCGGCGTTTTCCAATGAGTTATCCACAGTATCTGTGGAAGACTGCAGTGACTGGATAACCGCGGCAGTTCAGCACTGTGAGGCTTGCCGGTAGCTGTGTATGATTCGGCTCAAAGCTTGTCAGCCACGGCTGGCCAATATCCGGCAGTTTAAGGAGAACAAGGAATGCGTCGTGTGGTGTTTAACCAGAAGGGCGGAGTGGGGAAATCCAGTATTACCGTCAATCTGGCCGCGATCAGTGCTGCGGAGGGGAACCGCACCCTGGTTGTTGATCTCGATCCCCAGTGTAATGCCAGTCAGTACCTGTTGGGGATGGAGGCCTACAGTGGCGGAGAAGGCCCCAAGCCTAACATCGGCACCTTCTTCGGCCAGACGCTGTCGTTTCGCCTGAAAGAAAAAGACCCACGCGATTATGTTCACGCCACTCCGTTCGAGAACCTGTTCGTCCTGCCCTCCAACGGCGAACTTGGCGAAATCGAGCACATGCTCGAGTCCAAGCACAAGATCTACAAACTCCGGGGGTTGCTGAAAACCTTGTCCCGTGATTTTGACAACATCTTTGTGGATACCCCGCCAGCCTATAACTTCTACACGCTCTCGGCCCTGATTGCCGCGGACAAGGTTCTGATTCCGTTTGACTGTGATGCGTTCTCCCGCAAGGCGCTTTATACGCTGCTGGAAAACATCCAGGAGGCCCGGGAAGACCATAATGATGAGCTTCAGGTTGAGGGTATCGTCGTCAACCAGTTCCAGCCTCGGGCCCGGTTGCCCCAGGAACTGGTTGCGTCGTTGCAGGAAGAGGGCTTGCCGATTCTCGAAAACAAGCTGTCTTCCAGTGTGGTGATGCGCGAGTCCCATGAGCGAGCCACTCCGCTGGTGAATTTGCAGCCCAAGCACAAACTCACCGAGGAGTATCGCGCTCTGTTCCACGAGCTCAATGGCTGACCTTTCCTTCGCACGGCGCCGCGCAGAACGGATTCTGCGGTCGGTATCGGCCACTCGCTGGCTGGCTCGCCTGGCGCTGCAACGGGGCGACACGCTCAAGGTGCGTCTTGGCGATGCGGCCGACGATGTACGGCTTTTCGCTGTCATGCTGTACGACTGGGCCACCGGCCGCTATCGTCAGGTGCCCTGGTCAACGCTGGTGAGTCTGGCTGCGGCCCTGGTGTATTTCCTGATTCCGCTTGATGCCATACCGGATCCCATTATCGCACTGGGACTACTGGATGATGCGGGTGTTCTGGCGCGGGCCGGGACGCAATGTCGTGGAGATATCGAACAATACCGCCAGTGGCGGTCCGGGCAGGAGGAGGGTTAACGATCCGTCATGGATAACCTGTACAAAGGCCCGGAGATCAAACCGGGATATCTTGGCAAAGGCACCATCGTCTATGAGCCGATCTCACCGCTTAGCCTGACGCAACGGTTGGGCCGGCTGCGGTACGCCTGCTACCAGTTTTGCTCCAGTCTGATTGCGATACTGTTGATGGCGCTTTCCTGGGTGGTATCGGCGTCTCCCGCCGTCCCGGCATGGCTTGGATACCTGGCGACAGGAGTCGTTGCTCTGCTGGCGATTGTCTATCTGACAGGCCTGATGGTAAGGCGCCTTCATGACATCGAAAGAAGCGGCTGGTGGACTCTGTTGGTACTGGTTCCAGGGATAAATCTGCCATTTCAGCTCTATCTCTACCTTGCTGATGGCAGCAGCATGATGAACCGCTATGGCACTCCGAACCCACCCCCCGGGGCGCTGGTAAAGGTTTTTGGCGGTCTCTTTTGGGTGTGGAATGTACTGGTATTGACCTTCCTTACCGCGCTGGTGTTTTTACAGTGGTGGCAACCTGACTGGATCGCTGGGGCGCTTGAGCGGTTGCCGTTGGGATCAATCCCGCGTCTGCCCGTCGGCCAGCAATACCACTAGACTCCTATTTCTCATAATAAGTGTGATACTGTTTACTGAATTGGGGCCAGATGGGGCGGCTCCGTATAACAAAAGAATAGAATAGCGAGATCAGAAAGGGAGAACTTATGGCTAAGCGATTGCTGGGCAGTCTGTTGGCGGTAGCCCTGTTGCCGATTCAGGGGATGGCAGCCATCACTAATACCGACCTAGAAGAATTCGAACTTTCCCTGTGGCAGGTCCGTACCGATTTTCACATGTTGACCGTCATGACCGGCAGCGATTCTTATGCTTCAGACCTCGATCGCTCGATCTCCCGGGCCCAGGCTGCACTGGCGTCTCTGAATGGGGATGCAGAAGGGAGCGAGGAGAGAGACCTTGTCGCCGCCTTGGAGAAAGACTGGAAAATTTACGAGGATGCCGCCAGCGGCAACACCATGGCCGAGCAGGGTTTCACCAATGCTTACACCATCCAGGATGTGAATGAGCTGCCCGCCATTATGGTGGAAAGAATGGATGCCTTCGGTGACGCCAAAAGTGGTCAATATGATGATGTGCTTGCATTGGCGGCATATTTACAGCGGATGACTTCTGAGTATCTCAACCTTGCAGCTGACCCTTCGGGCGGAATGGCCGCGGGCTCTGATGAGGGGCGTCTGGTATTCAAAGATGCCGTCCCGCAGTTCGAAAAAATGCTCGCAGCAGCCCAACGCAAGCATTCGGGTGACGAGGCAATGGCGCGCGCGCTCAATCAGGTAGGTCTGAAATGGCAGTTTATTCGAGAATCGATGGTTAAATTCTACGAAAACGCGGTGCCTTTCCTGATTTATCGTTATACCAGGCAGATGGTTGAGACGATGGACCAGGCAATCAGTCTGGCGTCGACAGAAGTCGAGAAACCAACTTTCGGGCCGGTGGATTAATTATCACCATGGTCTGACACTGACCCCCGCCCGGATGCGGGGGTTTTTCGTGGGGAGTAAAAAGAGTGAGGGACAAGTGAAAACGACGTTACGGATAACAGCAATAGCAGCCCTTTTGGCCGGTGCGAGCCTTGCCGAAGCGGCAGTCACTGCAGGAGAGCTCGCAACGCTGGAAGCAGATGCCTGGCGCGCGAGAATGGGATTCCATCTCCTTTCCATTAGAGGCGATAACCCGGATGACCGGGAAGCCCTGAGAATTTTACTGGCCGAAGGGGATCAACGGCTTAATGAAATGGTCAAGGAAGCGGAGCCGGGCAATGAGGCTGGCATCAACGCACTAAATGAGGCCTGGGCGACGCTTTCTGAGCGAGCACTGGACAATCCTCTGGCATCACTGGGTTATGCCGATTATGGGGCGATGAGTGAGATGAATACGACCACGCTTGACGTGGTGGAGCTGGCTGAGTCGACCCGTGACCAGCAGACGAGCGCCTATCTTGATATCGCAGAGTTGTCCGTCGCGATGCAACGATTGGCGAGCGAGTATCTCGCATTGGCGGCCTTTCCTTCAGCTGGTTTGCCTACAGGTACAGGCCTTAAGCCCATGGATTTTGCCATTGAATCCAAGGGCATTGATGACAGGCTGAAAGCCCTGAACACGCAGTATGCTGCTGACACTCAGGCGTCCGATGTTCTGGATTTTGTGAACCAACGTTGGGCCTTTATCCGTAGCACTATTCCGAAAATGAACGATGAAGCCTCGAACAAGGTTCCCTATCTGTTTTACCGGTATGCGAACCAGGTTGCGGAGCGGATTGAAGAGTTGGTCGAAGCAAGCAAAGGTTAGCCAGGCAAGTTGGGTGTCTGCGCGGGCGATCGCCCGCG
>NZ_AXBZ01000001.1:0-181484 GCF_000475295.1 Alcanivorax sp. P2S70 | reverse complement strand
CGCAGTAACGGGGTAGAACCCAACCCGGCACGTTGCCGGTCGAGTTTGCCCTGGTCATCATCTGTTGATGGGGGGGGGCGGATTTGGTCAGGAGTTCAGATAAAGTTTGATTATTCCTGACCAAAATTTTTCGTCTTATTGTAAATGCAATCAGTTTACATTTTAATTTTCGCTGAGCGATGGAATCAGTTATTGAAAGCCAACTTTTAAAATTGACTCGCGATTAACCACCGTGCGATATTTTCTGGAACATATAGCCGTGGAGCGTATCTGACATCAGTGGCAGGTAGGATACCATCAATAGAGCGGTCAGCATCACGGCAATAGGCAGAAGATACTTCTCGTGGCGACGGTAAAAGCTGCCTCCGTGAACTTTGGCGGATTCCACTTCCTCGTCGCCGACCACCTGTCTTGTTAATAAGTGGTTAAGTGCCACCGGTGGTGACAAGTAGCCCAGTTCGAAGGCCGCTAGAGTGATCATCCAGAAGTGCAGGGGCTCAATTCCATTGGCGAACGCCACAGGAGCTATCGTGGCGTTCACCAGTAACACCGCGCCCATCGGATCCATGGTCATGCCAATGATTACCATAGTGATCACCAATATAGTCATTGCAACCCAGATATTGGCAAAAGTTTCAGGTAAGTTTTCCATCATCCCAGAACGTTCTACGATGCCACCAAGGCTTACCGACATGCCCATCAAAATCAACAAGGCACCGATATGTCCGGTGGTTTCATTGGTGGCAAAACGCAGTGAAGACTCTAGCTTCTCTCCTGTGCCTGGTTCAGGCTGGTGGTGAGGTTTTGCCGAGGGTTTTTTTACTAGATGCTGCAGAATCAGGCTGACACTAAGTAACATATTGCGCCAGAAAAGCTCCCAGAACAGGCTGTTAAGTTCATTTTTTGAAGTGCCAGTAGGAATGTTGCCGCTATTCAGGGCCTCCTGCATACCAGCCATATTGTAAGAGGAGTAGAGAATGAGGGGGACTAGCGTCAACGAGAAGACGTGTAGAGATTTTACGCTAAGTTTCTCGTAACACAGAATCGACAGCATCATTACAGGCAAAATGATGGGGGCGTAGATTTCGTTTAACTCCGCACCCAGAATATCTCGGAAAAATACTACCACCGTGCCCATGATGATTATATAGGGAAGCAGTGGGACCAGGCGTTTAAGACTGGCGGGTACTGCTTCAGATAAGGGTGCAATACGGGCGGGTGATGTGCGTACAAACTGGCTGTAAACGAAGAACAAGAACAAAGACAAAGAGAAAACCTTCAAGCCTGAGGAAAACATCTCATCTGTCGTCACTGCGTTATTCAATGCGGCAATAATCACTACCAGAAGACAAGGTCGAAGAACGACGCCGAGAGAGCCAGACATAGCAGTGGCTGCCAGAGCTAACTGCTTGCGGGCTCCGGCGCGAATCAGCTCATGGTAAACGGTGGCGCCAGCTGCGATTACAAAAATACCTGAAGCGCCGGTGAACGCTGTCGGGATTGCGGTAATTGCTAGCACGACAAAACACATGAGCTCTGGAGACATTTTCCAGGGTCGCAGTACATCAAATACCAGGTGGGCGAGTTTGGTTTGACGTAACATCATGCCTATCCAGATATACAGCGCGAGGCTCAAAAACAGTGTGGAAAGCTCCATGAGCATACCTAGGTATACACTTATTCCGTGATAGTAACCTTGTTGGGCGAACTGGATACCTGCGGAAATACACATGATGCTGTACAGCGGAATGGTCAGCAGCGATTTCCCCCAAGAGCCGCCATCGCTTAGATCTTTCGGCGGACGGAGCAACTGGTAGAACGCTGCCAGGCTGAGAATACTAAATCCTGCAATCCAGAACTGATGAAGATAGAAGTGATCAACGTTGACTCCATCTGCCACTGCGGATAATTCTGCACTGCGATAAACCCATGCTGACGCCAATAGCATCAGGTTTGCACTTAGCTGACCAACAGTTGAGACCAAATGATCCTTGCGCGTTTGAGCAGGCCGAAGTGCGATGTGGTGTCGGGAGAATGTAGCTGTTGCTGCACAGATTATGATAAGTAGGCAGAGTAAAAGGCGCTTGTAACCCCCAAGGGTGGTGACCAGATGGGCGACCCCTGTTTCCAGGTTGCGGAAGGCAATCACTCCAGGAGTGGCGTTCTCTTGAACCATCCTGTAGTCGCTCCATTTATTGCGACAAATGGAGCGGGATGACTCCAGCGATTGACGTATCGCTCCTTCGTTCACCTCTGATCCCAAAATTCCGGCTAATGGATCGGCCGCCATTCGTGCTTTCTTCTCGGTGATGGCCTTCTGGATCTCCTGTTCAATGTTAGGATCTGAATTACAGGTGGGGGCGCCGACAAGTCCCGCTGTTCGCAGCTTGAAGTAACCTTCCCATGTGCTCTCACCAATCTTGAGTAACTGGGAATGAATCACTTCGCCAGAGGCTAGAAAAATAGTGAGCAATAGCAGGATTATGGTTGGCAAGGAGGAAAGCCATTCTCCCGCAGATCGCTGTGCCATGCTCAAACTGGCAATATTCATCGGTACTTCCTTGCTCTATAAATTTATCGGTTACAAACGACAGGGTCGAACCGAATGTTTAAGGGAATTCTGAATATTTCGTAAAATGTGGTGATTCTCACTTCTTGGCTTTTGATCGGCCCATAGCGCTGATATTTAGCGCATCTTTCATGGTCGAATCACTACTTCGAAAGTTATAAGCATGAAACTTACGTGGTTTTGCCGCTTTGTAGGTTTGTTCTGGTTGACATTTGGTTAGTTGACCAAATAACATCGAAGGATGTCAACCTAAAGACAACCTGTTTCATTGGAGGAATTATGACTTCTTTGCCAATCCAGCCACGTAAAGTTGCTTTTGATGTCTCATCAGTGCCGCGGCACTGGAATGGCGGTGATCCCGTGCTGACCCGCTTTTTTGACGCCCTCTCGGTACATTTCCCGGAGGGGGAGCGCTTCTTTATCCAGTCAGTGCGTAACTTCAAGGATCAAGTGACAGATGATCAGCTGAGCGAGGATATTCGTCACTTTATTCGCCAGGAAGGTCAGCACGGGATTGTCCATGATCGTTTCAACGATGTGATGGCCAGCCAGGGCGTGGATGTGGATAAGGTCACTGCGAATCTAAGGACCTTTATTCGCACCACACAAAAGTACCTGCCGAAGAAGTATCAGCTCGCCATGACGGCGGCGTTTGAGCACTTTACGGCAACCCTGGGCGAAACCATGGTCAGCGAGAAGAGCGAGATGTTTAGCGAGGCTGACCCCGTCATGAGAGCGCTATTTCTGTGGCACGGGGTCGAAGAAGTAGAGCACAAGGCCGTGGCCTATGATCTTTATCAGGGCGCAGCAGGTGGAGGCTACTTCACGCGCGCGTCTGCGTTGGTGGTTGCGACCCTGATGGTTCACCTTGTCGTGGCTCCAGTATTTTGGAATATGCTCAAGCTTGATGGCGTAACGCGCCAGCCTGGTGTGATTCTACGAGGCCTGAACAAGCTTTATGGGCGAAAAGGTATTCTCACAGGCATGCTGCCTGATTTCCTCGCTTGGTTCCGCCCTGGATTTCACCCTTGGGATACCGGTATGCCTGAGAAGGTTGCCGCGTGGTTGGCGGAGTATGAGACTCATGGAGATCCGATGCGGGCATCGGAAACCATTTACGGTCCGGCTCCAGTGAGTGAGGCAGCCTGATGCATGGAGACAAGCAGGATCTCCCCAGTACCGTCGATGTTCCTCATACACATCGGCCTGGGCGTCACTGTGGCAGTTCAGCTATCAGAGACCTGCTGGAGTTTCATGGGCTTAATTTGACGGAAGCTTTCTGCTTCGGGCTGGGTGCCGGGCTTGGTATTACTTATGTGGAAATACCAGGCACGGACACCCCGTTTATTGTCCATGTCCGTTCAATGGGATTTGAGGAAACGGTGTTCTCTACACTGGGCGTGCCGTTTCGCTGGGAAACTTGGCAAGATAAATGTGCTGCCGCCGATGCGCTGGATGCCCATCTTGATGCGGGGCGGCCTGCGCTTCTCTTAACTGATATTTTTTACCTTCCTTATTTCAAGAGCAGTACACATTTCCCCGGTCACGCCATCGTCGCCTGGCAGCGAGCCGAGAAGGGCGAGACGATGCTCGTTAGCGATACCGAGCGCCCAGGGCTTTTAGAGGTGCCTCGTGACAAGTTGGTTGAAGCCAGATTCTCCTTGTCGCCACCCTTTATCCATCATGGTTCATTGTTCGCACCCGAAAGTGTTTCGGTTCAGGTGTCTCCCGAGAACGTGCGCAGTGCGATTGTGAAGAATGCAGATAATCTACTGCAAGGAAGCAGGAATCACGGTATTCAAGCGCTAACAACTTGGATCCAGGAACTTCCTCGCTGGAAGGCAGTGGATAAATGGCAATGGTTGCTCCGTTTCGCCTATCAAGTGATCGAGAAGCGTGGAACGGGGGGCAGCGGTTTTAGAGCGATGTATTCAGAATTTCTCGATGAAGCGAGTGAAATTGTTCCTGAAATACATGAGGCAGGCTTGGTCGAGTTGATGCGCGCGAGTGCTGCGGCATGGTCCGCTCTGGCTGATTGTCTGCGAAAGGGGTCTGAAAGTGAAACATTCCCTGAAGAGGCAATAACGGACGCCATTGAATCTGTGCGTGTTGCAGAGACCCGGTATGCGGATGCCGCTTCAACATTCTGATAAAAAGTTGCTAACTATGACAGCTGAGACATCACTCCCGAGAGAACTGCTTGCCGCAAAGGCTTTTTTTGGTTCAGGGCATCCGTTGTTCAGGGTTTTTGGTATCGCAATGGATGACATTACCAAAGATGGCGCGGTAATGAGCATGCCTTGTGTGGAAGAGGTTTGTGATCAACAGGGAAAGCTTCATCGGGGAGCCATCGCTACCTTGCTTGATACGGCATGTGGTTTGGCGATTTTTGTGCGCCTCGGCGACATGCGCCCAATTGCGACAATTGACTTGCGCGTTGATTTCATCGCTAAACCCGAGGCTGGCGAAGGGGTGGCATGTAATGTCACCTGTTTTGCAGTTGAAGAGAATATTGCCTATGTCCGTGGAGAGGCATTTGGGCGTGATGGCGACAATTTGCTGGCGTCGGTATCAGGCAGTTTTGCGATAGGAACGGCAGGCCCGTCCTTTGATCAATCTGTGAATGCTGGCAATAAGAGAGCCCCCTCCAAGAAAAACACAATCGATGATGAAGGAATCATCAGCTTCGAAACAGAAAGGGTAACCGCTCTCTCTACTGTTGTCGGCGATGTATCACCATACGAAAAATTTCTTGGTATGACGGCCTCGGACGATAACGGCGAAGCAACCTATAAAATGCCGTTTCGCGAGCAGCACATTGGCAACCCTCTGATCAAGACTTTTCATGGCGGTATTATCGCAAGCTTCGCGGAGCTTGTTGCTGGCGCGCACTTAACATCGAATCAGGCTGAACAAAATAAGCCAGTATGTTCAAGTATGACTCTGGATTATTTGCGCCCGGCCTTTGCGGGTACGTTGGTGGCCAAGCCGAACATTATTCGTGAAGGAAAGCGCTTCATTGTGGTTGTTGTGGATGTGTTTCTTGATGGCGCCCAGGTTTCCCGAGGTCGCTTCATTTATAAGAGAGTCCTCGCTTCCAGCTAATCCAATCTATAAACAACCCTCCCCCTTCCTTTTCTGCCTCAATAGAGGAGTTCTGTTATGTATATTTCACAGACTTTGCGCCGTGCGGTTCAATTAAACGGCAAAGGTACGGCTACCGTTTTTGCTGGCCGGCGGCAAACCTGGCGAGAGTTTGAAGACCGTATCGCATGCCTTGCTAACGGGTTGCTAAGTCTGGGCGTCAAGGCGGGTGACAGGGTTGCCATACTGGCGTTAAACAGCGATCGCTACCTGGAGTATTTCTATGCAGTGCCGTGGGCCGGTGCGGCAGTGAATCCCGTCAATATTCGGCTCGCATCACCTGAAATCGCCTATACCTTGAATGACTCAGGTTCTAAAGTCCTTTTCGTTGATGACACCTTTGCAGCATTGCTGCCATCCCTGCAGCCACAGCTTGAGTCTATCAAGCATGTTGTCTTCATGGGCGAGGGTGAGTGTCCACAGGGGTGTATTGATTATGAATCCCTTGTCGCCAACGCCGATCGAATCCGTGACGCCAATGCTGGCGGTGACGATCTGGCGGGGCTGTTTTATACCGGTGGTACCACTGGGCGGTCAAAAGGCGTGATGCTGAGTCATGACAACCTGGTATTCAATGCCCTGAACGTGGTTGCCGAGATGGGCTATGACAGTGACACCATATATATGCATGCCGGGCCCATGTTCCACTTGGCTGATATGGCCAGCACGTTTGCCGTGACACTGGCTGCGGGGACACATGGCATTGTTCCTCGCTTTGATGTTGATGAAGTGCTGGCTTTCATTGAGCAGGAGAAAGTCACGAACACCCTGTTGGTGCCGACCATGGTCAATCTTCTAGCCTCATCTGGGCGCATCGCCAATTACGATGTCAGCAGCATAAAACGCATGCTGTATGGCGCCTCGCCAATGCCAGAGGCGGTATTGATTAGTGCTATGGAACAAATGCCGACAGTGTCATTTGCTCAGGGCTATGGCCAGACCGAAGCCTCCCCAATCATTACCTCACTCGGGCCAGAACATCACATTCCCGGCGGAGAAAAATTACGTAGCGCCGGTCGCGCAGCACTGGGTGTGGAGGTGGTGGTGCTTGATGAAAATGATCAGGTGGTATCTCAAGGTACGGTTGGCGAAATATGTGCGCGGGGACCAAACGTCATGTTGGGTTACTGGGGAATGGAATCAACAACCGCTGATACCTTGCGCAATGGTTGGCTACATACCGGCGACCTTGGCTACATGGACGAGGATGGATTTGTCTTCATCGTTGATCGAGCCAAGGACATGGTAATTAGCGGTGGAGAAAATATTTTCTCTGTTGAAGTTGAAGGTGCCATTTATAGCCATCCTGCGGTACAGGAGTGCGCGGTAATTGGTATTCCCGATGAACGCTGGGGTGAAGCTGTGCATGCAATCGTGGTGCTGCGTGAAGGAGAGCACGCCAGTGAGGCAGAGATTATCGAACATTGCCGTGAAAGAATTGCAGGTTACAAAGTGCCTCGTAGCGTTGATTTTAAGGCAGAGTCGTTGCCGGTGAGTGGGGCAGGTAAGGTGCTGAAAAACGAACTGCGAGCCCCCTTTTGGGAGAGCAACGGTAAACAGGTTAATTGAGTAATCGATGACCTTGTATTGCGAAATTTATTGGCTTGGAGGCTTTCATGAATCTGGATTTCAGTAATGACGAAAAAGAATTTCGTAAGAGTATCCGGCAGTGGATGAAGGAAAATGTGCCTGATGATATTCGGCGCTGTACTGCCCGAGGAGCGATGTTAGATAAGAATATGCAGCAACGTTGGGAGCGTTTGCTGGGCAGTCAAGGTTGGCTTACGTCTACTTGGCCAGAACAATTTGGTGGCCCAGGGTGGAGCGCAACCCAGCGGTATATTTTCGATCAGGAACGCGCCTCGGCAGGGGCACCGCCAACAAGCCCTTTTGGTGTGGCTATGGTTGGGCCGGTGTTATATACCTTTGGTTCTGAAGCACAGAAGGAACGGTGGTTGCCCGGCATTCAGCGTGGCGAAACGCTATGGTGCCAAGGTTATTCTGAGCCCAATGCGGGCTCAGATCTGGCCTCGTTAAAAACGCGAGCCACGCGTAATGGCGACCATTATTTGGTTAATGGTCAAAAAATCTGGACGACACAGGCCCATTGGGCAGACATGATGTTTTGCTTGGTGCGAACGGATAGCACCGTGAAACAGCAGCAGGGTATTTCATTCCTGCTGATCGATATGAAAACCCCCGGGCTTGAAGTACGGCCGATTTATTCAATTGATGGGCATCATCACCTTAACGAAGTCTATTTTACCGACGTGAAAGTGCCTGTGGAAAATTTGGTGGGTCAAGAAGGAATGGGGTGGACCATTGCCAAGTTTCTTCTTACCCACGAACGCACCACCATTGCCGGTGTGGCGGATATTCACTACGAAATCAATCGCCTTAAAAGTGCTATCGATGCGTTGCCAACGGAAACAGATAAGCAGTTGGCGGTGCGTCGGTTGGCTGGATTGGAAGTCGATCTTATGGCGCTGGAATACACCAACTTTCGCACCGTTGCTGCCACAGATGAAGGCAAGCCGTTCGGCCCAGAATCGTCAGGACTGAAAATCAAAGGCACGGAACTACAGCAAAGGGTTTCCCAGGCGATGGTGGAAATCGGAGGTTTGATGTCATTGCCATGGGATAACGAGGAGCCCATTGGGGAGCAAATTTTTAATCAGGCCAGTCGCCGCTATAACTTCCTGCGTGCGTGCACCATCTATGGTGGATCTAACGAGATCCAGAAAAACGTGTTGGCGAAGATGTTGCTCGGATTGTGAGGTGAAAAATGGATTTCAAGTTACCCGAAAATACCACCATGATTGCGGATACCGCACGCCGTTATCTTAAAGACAACTATTCATTTGACAGCTACATTGCACAGTTGAATGAGAGTAATCACCTTGAAGCGAATCGCTGGCAGGCCATGAATGATTTGGGTTGGTTTGGCCTTCCGTTTGCTGAATCTGCTGGAGGGTATGGCGGCTCATTGCTTGACGTTTGCGCCATTGTTCAGGAGTTAGGAGCCGCGCTTTGTCTTGACCCTTTTGTCGATTTAATTGTTTCCCCCGGCAAGTTATTGGAGTTCGCCAATACGCCAACATCCTTGGCGTTGCTTGATCGCATTATTGCTGGTGAGGCACGTGTGGCTTGCGGTCTTTATGACCGGCATGCCGGTTATCACGTGCTGAACCCTTCCTTGAGGCTAAACGGAGAACGACTTTCCGGGCAGAAGCACGTTGTGTCTGATGGTGGCGTTGCAGACGCCGTGCTCGTCTCCGCTATGTCTGGTGATGAGTTGGTCATTGTCGCGCTACCTTTCGACGCCTGTGACGTTGAAAGATATCGACTGCTCGATGGAAGCCGTGCTGCCAGTTTGACGCTTGATGATGTGCTCATCACAGACGATATGGTTTTGTGTCGTGGTGATGCGGCAAAGCAAGCGGTTTCTGCCTGGTTCGATTATCTGTGCGCATTGGACTGCGCACGTATGTACGGCGCCTGCCGAGAGGTGTATCAGGCCACTCTGGAATACGCTCGAACGCGTAAACAGTTTGGTACAACGATTGGCAGTTTTCAGGTAATCCAGCACTACCTTGTTGATGCGTTTATTGATCTCCAGCAGCTGGAATCCATGCTCTTGATGGTGTCAGTAAAAGGAGAGAGCGCAAACGTCTGTGAGCGCGGGCGCGCGACAGCGGCGGCAAAGGCTTACTACGCAAACCGGGCCGTTGGTATCACTCAGAAAGGTATCCAGATCCATGGTGGCGTTGGTGTTACGGAAGAGCTGAACATTGGCCATTACTTCCGTCTGGTGACACATGCATCATTGAGTCATGGCGACCGAGAGCACCACATGTCACGGTTTATTCAGGCGGGGGAGAAGCAAAATGAAGTCGTTTGATTTTATCGTCGTGGGGGCGGGCTCTTCGGGCTGTGTTCTTGCCAACCGGTTAAGCGAGTGCGGCAAGTATTCCGTTTGTCTTATTGAGGCCGGCCCCCACGATAATAGCGGGTTTATTAATATTCCGTTTGGACTCATCGGTCTGATTAAACAAGGAAAGCGAAACTGGGGCTACGACACCGCGCCACAGAGTCATCTTAATAAAAGACGCCTCTACTGGCCGCGAGGAAAAACACTGGGGGGCAGCAGCTCAATCAATGCCATGGTCTACATTCGAGGCCAACAACAAGACTATGATGACTGGGCAGCGCAAGGCGCAACAGGGTGGGCGTGGAAAGATGTGCAGCCGGTATTCAATGCACATGAAAACAATGAACAATACTCCGCTGACAATTGGCATGGTGTGGGTGGGCCGCTGAATGTTACCCAAGTCAGGGATGTTAACCCGTTAACCCCGCTGTTTATTAAGTCCGGTGAAGAGCTGGGTTATACCCGAAACGATGATTTTAATGGGCCGGAACAGAAAGGCTTTGGCCGGTTTCAGGTAACACAAAAAGAAGGGCGCCGATGGAGTGCCGCGCGTGCTTTCCTGGATCCTGCACGTGGCCGCGATAACCTGCACATCATGACGGATGTGCAGGTAACCAAGGTGTTACTGGATTGCGGCAGGGCGATTGGCGTCGAAATTTGTGATAGTGATGGTGCTCAATCGGTCATTGGTACGAACAAAGAAGTCATCCTGTCCGGTGGGGCGATCAATACCCCTCAGTTGCTGATGTTGTCGGGTATTGGAGAGCGAGAGCACCTATCGAAAATCGGCATCACTTGTTTGCAAGACTCGCCGGAAGTTGGGGAGAACCTTCAGGATCACCTTGATATGACCGTCATGATCAAGGACAAAAGCCGTCAATCAATCGGCATGTCACTATTTTTTATACCTCGGCTGATTAGTGCCTTCTACCAGTATTTTCGTCATCGGCGCGGCTTTCTTGCCAGTAACGCGGCGGAAGCAGGGGCTTTTGTCAGCCTGCTCAGCGAGCCGGATCGTCCGGATGCTCAGCTACACTTTTTACCGGCTTATCTTCGAGATCATGGACGTCAGTTGACGCCTGGGTTTGGTTGTACGATTCATGTGTGCCAACTCAGGCCTAAGAGTCGAGGACAGATTCGATTGGCCAATAGCGATCCATTTGCTGCGCCTTTGATAGACCCAAACTATCTTTCTCATCCTGACGATATTCTTGTGCTCCGTGAAGGCGTGAAACTAGCCAGAAAAGTGTTTCACAGTCATTCTTTCAGCTCTGCTTTTGGCGGTGATGACGAACCGGCTTCCAGCGTGGAGAGTGATGACCAGATTGACGCGGATATTCGCCAGCGCGCTGAAACAATCTACCATCCCGTCGGCACTTGCCGAATGGGTAGTGATGAAAAAGCGGTGGTGGATGTCCGTCTGCAGGTAAACGGTGTGAAGGGGTTGCGTGTCGCCGATGCCTCGATCATGCCACTGTTGATCAGTGGTAATACGAACGCGCCATGTATGATGATTGGCGAGCGAGCGGCACAATTTATTCTAGAGGATGCGCAATAAAGATCGGCTAGAGAAAAGCTATGATAAAAGGTGTAATGCCGGAGTTGCATGGAAGCAATTCCGGCATTTTTTTGTGTGTCTTTTGGCAAACGGTGGTGACAGAGTCGTCAACTATTCAGAGGTTCCCTAAACCCCCTTGAGCATTATTATGCCGCCGGATTGCTATACAGCTCATGCAGTTGGCCACCTTCAGCGAACAACTTCTCACGCCACAGTTTTTCCAGCCCTTTGGTGTCATGTTGATCAGGGTGGAAATCCGGCTGAATGAACTCAGGAAGGCGCGAAAGGATTTGCGATACAAACCCGTTACGACCTAGCAAAATATTCAGACCTTTAACATTATCGCTGATGTTGCCGAGCTGGCCGTCTTTGACAAGCATCCAGCTCCAGGTGATGCCCAGCATCGGCAGCAAGACGACCATCGAGGCGAGGGCTGCAGCCACGCGCTCTGTACGGCTGTTACCAATAAGCTCATATACGTCGTAGGCAACAGATTTGTGTTCCAGCTCTTCGAGCGCATGCCACTGCCATATTTTGATCATTTCAGGGTCTGCCTGGCGTACAAAATTCTCGTCTTCAAGTAGCTGCTCGGCGAGAAGCGCAGTAAAGTGCTCCATAAACGTGGTGGCGGCTAGCCGAGTGCTCGGCGGCAACTTCTCTAGTATGGCCAAGCCAATTTTGACAAACCGATCTGGCGACTGCATGTCATAGCCGTACTCGGCGAGAATCTGGTTCAGCCTGTCGTGCTCTCGTCCGTGAATGGCCTCTTGCCCCATGAAGCCCGATATGGCCGCCCGTAGAGATTCGTCCTTAACCTGACCACGAAAGTGTCTAACGGACTCCATGAAATAGCGTTCACCAGGTGGGAAAAAACCGGAGAGCATGGCAAAGAAAGTCGTTGCTGTGGCATTTCCAGCATAAAAATACTTTGGAATGGAATCCGGAAATTGAAAATTGATATGACGCGGTGGAATGCCCACCAGCGCGCCGCTGAGTTTCTTAATGCTTTTTACCGTATTAGACGAGCGCATATCGCCTCCAATCAATAATGTGATAGTTAAAGAGAAAAATGTCAGGCCATGCCCTGATGCGTTTTTTTATTTTTGCTGCTTTGCTGTTTTTTAAACATAATTTCAAGCAAGCGTTGGTAGCCTGTGGGTATCAGTCTCTGTGTGGTGTCCAGCATGACCGCGTCACCGCCTACCAAAACTCTTCGCCGGTTTTTCCGCACGCCTTTCAGGATGGTTCTAGCGGCAGCTTCGGGTGTGGTCATGGCAATTTTTTCGAACATGCTGGCAATCTCTTCTTTGTCGCCCATGTTCATGCTGCCCATGTCTCCCATGCGACTATTACGCGCGATGTTAGTCTTTACTCCACCTGGATGAACGCAAGTCGCGCTGACAAGGCCGCCCGCGATATCCAGCTCTTCACGTAATGATTCTGTAAATCCGCGAACAGCAAATTTTGCGGCGTTGTAGGCTGACTGGGTTGGAACACCGATAATGCCGAAAACGCTGGAGATATTGACGATATGGCCTTCACCTATTTTCTGGAGATGGGGAAGAAATGCCTTTGTACCGTATACGACACCCCAGAAATTGATATTCATCAGCCATTCAAAGTTTTCATAGCTCATGTTCTCGACGGTCTCACCCAGTCCCACACCGGCATTGTTCATGATGAGATTTACTTTTCCGTGTGTTGATACGGTATCTTCCGCGTATTGATAAACCGCATTTTTGTTGCTGACATCAACAACATGAGTGCTGATGTTGACGGCGTAGCCTGCCAGTAATTCGACCGTCTTCTCTAGGCTTTCTTCGCTGATATCAGAGATCGCTAAGTGGCAACCTTCTTTTGCTAGAGCAATCGCCGTGGCTTGCCCGATGCCCGACCCGGCGCCAGTGATCGCCGCGACTTTTCCTGAAAATGATTTCATCGTTGCGCCTCTATATTGATGTGTTGCTCAGAAGTTTTTGGACGAGATTGCGTTTCGTTTTATGTAGGTTTGTCGTTTCGAATTTAAGGTGGCCATCATTCATTTTTCCATAACGAAGCGCCGGCAGGTCGTGAAGATAATCGTTGAGGTTTTGCCAAGGATCTTTGTTGCCTTGGCGTGGCAGGCGGTCATCAGCACGTTGAATGTAGCCAGATCGAAGGTTGAGAAAGTTGACATCAGAGCCACACCCTTCCTCGTCGATAGGGGTCACCTTTTCTGCGCCTGTCTTGCGCATATGCTTGAGAAGCCGACAAACAAATTCGGAGGCAATATCTGCCTTGAGGGTCCAGGACGCGTTGGTATAGCCAAAGACCAGTGCCATATTAGGCACTTTTTCAAGCATTAAGCCTTTGTACATCATGGTGTTTGAGAGATTGACGTGCGTACCATCAACACGTAGCTCTGCGCCGCCCAACATTTGCAAATCCAGACCGGTAGCTGTGACGATAATATCGGCAGGTATCCAATCCCCAGATTCCAGTTTTATACCGGTTTTGGTGACATTTTTTATATGATCCGTCACCACGGAAGCCTTGCCTTCACGAAGCACCTTGAACAGATCCCCCTTGGGAACTGCGCACATTCGTTCCTCCCATGGGTTGTAGTGAGGTTGAAAATGCTTCATGTCGATATCCGGCCCCAGTTGTTTGCGAGCAGCGGCCAGCAGTAATCTGCGGATCGCTTTGGGCTTACGAATCGATAGGTTAAATACGGTTCTCTGCAGCAGGATATTGCGTGTGCGCGCCATGCGGTAAACAAGCATTTCTGGCAGTACTCGGCGCAGGTTTTTCGAGATGAGATCTTGCTCAGGGACGGAGGCAACATAAGTAGGGGAGCGCTGTAACATGGTGACATGCGCAGCGCGGTCGGTCATCGCGGGCACCAGTGTTACGGCGGTGGCGCCGCTGCCGATCACGACAACTCGCTTACCCGTATAGTCGTAGTTATCTGGCCAGTGCTGCGGGTGAATTACGTCGCCGCCAAAGCGATTGATTCCAGGAATTTTCGGTGTGTAGCCGGCGTCATAGTTATAATAACCGGTACAGTTGAGGACAAACCCAGCGGTGAAAACTTCTTCTTCACCGGTTTCCTCGTTCAACGCGGTAACCGTCCAGCGATTGAATTCGCTGCTCCAGTCCTCGGCAGTGACTTTCAGGCCAAAATGAATTTTCTTGTGGACCTGATGATGCTCAGCGGTTTCTTCGATGTAATTGCGAATAGAGGGGCCATCGGCAAGCATCTTGGTGTCTGTCCAAGGCCGAAAGTTATAGCCGAGTGTGAACATATCGGAGTCCGAACGGATGCCGGGATAGCGAAATAAATCCCAGGTGCCACCAACGCGCTTGCGTCGCTCAAGGATGCCATAGCGTAGATCTGGGCACTTGCGGCTTAGGTGACAAGCCGCACCGACGCCGGAAAGGCCCGCGCCAATGATCAGCACGTCGAGGTGTTTATGTTTCATGGTGTAAGTCTCCGATCGGTGGAGCGTATGTGATTTCCTTGCGGGTCAAGGTGCTGAAGAAAGTCCAGCACTGCTCCGGTAAAAATACTGTTGCGGTCACCCGCTACCATATGACCTGCTTGATGGATTACTCGGTACTTGGCATGTGGCACGAGGGCTAATAATTCCTGGGCTCCTGCTTCGCTGAGTACATCACTGTGATGGCCGCGGATGAGTAATATCGGTAATTTGAGTTTGCTTGCTGCAAGATTGAGTCGCGCTCGGCCGAACATGCCTTCATTTGCTTCAGGGATTACCGCATGATCAAGAAACGCAGGATCCCAGTGCCAATGGAGACGGCCATTAGCGTCCTGGCGGAGGTTTTTTCGCAAGCCCTGTGAGCTTGATGGTGCTTTTCGTGTTGGGTTATAGGCAGCCACGGCATCCTGAACCTGATCCAGAGAGTCGAAACCGTCAGGGTGGCGGCGCATGAACTCAATCACCCGGCGAACGCCTTTGGTCTCAAGCCGTGGGGCCACATCCACCAGTACCAGACCTCGACAGGGCAAGGGGGGCTCCTCCCCAAGGGTAAGCATGGCCGTCAGTCCGCCCATTGACGCTCCCACGATATAAGGTGATGTGGGAAGTGATTGGATGATGGCGCGGAGGTCTGATACCAGCGCGGTGCCGCTGTAATCCCCTTCAGGGCACCACTGGCTTTGACCATGACCGCGGGCATCAATGCAGGTAGCGCAGTAACCTGATCTGGCCAGAGCTGTTGCCGTGTGCGCCCAGGCATGACGGGTCTGTCCGCCGCCATGCAGCAAAAGCACCTGCGGTGACTTCGGGTCCCCGAACTGGGTTGCACTAAGAACCAACCCGCCGTTTCCCGGGAACTGTATATCCCTGCCAGATTCCGGTGAGTGCTTTGAATCGCTGTAGGCAAGGCTTGCGAGGCTGTCGTGAGGATGCATCATTATAGGCATTTATTTATTTGGCCAAACAACCAAATATTAGCGTTTCTTCTACACAAAGAAAAGTCCTATTTGACGATATTGATGATCATTCAGCGGTGTGGCATACGGTGAGGACAGAAAAAAGCCCCCATAAAGGGGGCATGAAAGTGCGTTAGCACAAGGGGAATATATTAAAAATCTTTTACCGGCAAAAAGGTAAAGGTCAGATCTACGCCGAGGGGGGGGACTTCCAGCTCAACACCCGCCAAGCCGATTCCCAAGAGATCAATGTTGGCCGGTATGATGAGAGGGTCGGGGTTACGGACTTTGAGAATCAGACGACCATCATCGACAAAGCGCAGGGGGCCTTCGAGGGTGACTCCGGTAATTACTTTGCTGCGGATGTCATGCCCGAGTTCTATAATTAGCCGTGGTTCTAACTCTGGTGCATCCACCATGAGATCAAACGTAGTACTGAACCAGGGGCCATCCGGGGTTTCGGTGATATAGCCCGTAATGGGTTGATTGTTTTCGTATCCCAATCGAAGTACCAGAGGACCGGTGTCCAGCGGTATTGTGATTAATCCCAGTGCGCGAGCTTCCAGAAAGACACTGGTCGTTGAGAGAACGGTAGGGAAGACTTTGGCAATGACGGCGCCGGTGACTTCATTTGATGTCATTGGGTCGCTGTCGATGAGGCGTCGGTTGATGGTGACATCCGGCTCATACTGGCTTACCCCGGCTTGCAAGGCGCCTGACCCGACAAAGGCAAATTTCTTTTCCGGGCAATCGTCGCCTATACCACAGCCAATGTTGGCATGGGTTATTACTCCCGATTTGTTTTTTAGCCTAAGCTGTAGGTAGTTGGCATCGGCAATGGCACCGCCGTTACCATCGGGTACCGCACCTTGCTCATTGTCATCGATACTAAGATTAGCGTTAACATCCGCAACCGGCAGAGAGCGTAACGACACACGGGTGATCCGGTCTTCTTCCCCTGTTACAACGAAGTGATTGGTTAGGTCTGGACCTCCTTCTCTAAGCTCTGGGGCTGAGGAACTGGACTGAGAGATTTGACGTGTTTGTAGCGGTGCACCATCGGTTGAACATATGGCATTGGTGCCACAAACAGGCGAGTTTTGCTCGGAGTGCAGGGTGTAGCGATAAAGCTCGCCAATCTGCCACGGGTTGTTCGGGAGAAACTCTATTCGCTGGGCAAGCACCTTGAGACGACCATTGATGGGGTCCCATGCGTTATTGTTGGTATCGAAGTGTTCAACAACAAAAGTCTGATCATTAACCGTGTCGCCGTCGATACTGCGGCTAAAGATGACTCGAATACTAAAATCCTTGAACATATTCGGTACAGGATAGAGCGGGTCGCTATTTTTACCTCCTACACATCGGCCATTGCGCCAAGTCTCTCTTTCGCCGGTAAGATCGACATCGGTTAACGCACAGGGGTAACCGGGAAAAACAGCAGCGACAAGTGGTGCACGTAGCTCATTGGTGCTGCCATTGGGAAGCACGAAGTCCGGTAGGCGGATGTTGAGTGTCTGGTCCTGGTTGAGCGGGTTTCCCTGCGTATCTCGGAGCAGGCTGGTGAGGGTGAGCTCGACGTCTTTTCCGTGTTGAAGGATATCTCCTGCGATGATGATCGTGGCTCCATCGTGACGTATTGGGTACGTCTTTACTACATCATCAACAGAAACCTGTACGGCACCGTCAAGGAACACCGAAGCTGGGTCTAATGGTTTGTTGAAGTTCAGGATAACGGGGTCACCAGGCCTTGCATTGGGTTGGAACGTTTCTCCCGGTGCCCAAGACTGAAGCTGCAAGGGTCGAGTGTCTTGGCTTGGGGCAGGCGCTTGGCGCTGGTTTTGATAGGCCTCCATGCGGAATGAGAGCAGACCGGATGCCGTCTCCAGGCCCAGTACTTCAAGTTCAACCACACTGACCGCATCCAGTACTAGTACACCATCCTTTACAACGGCTAAACCCGCTACCTGCACATTAAGCAGGTTCTGGCTGAGAGCCGCATTGGGTTCTTGACCTGCTGCAGTCATTGCTGCGTCCATATTAAGCAGGGCATAGCGGGGAGCCGATGGGGAATCACTGAATGGATTCGGGATCAGATACCCATTAGCGTCGCTGAGTATCGTGATGGTGATTTCACCGGTTTCCAGCCCGGACGGTATTTCGCCCAGTATATTGACGTCCACGGGGGTGCCGCGCAGTATGGAGCCGGCGGGTACTCGCAGTGGTACAGCACCAGGAAAATCGGGCGCAAAAGCCAGATCTGCTGCTAAATCCCCGCTCAACCCGGTAAATGATTCATCTCCCAACACAAAGGATTGTACTGGCACCTGATTGATCGGGTTGCCGGTTAAAGTTGACACTAGTCCAGGTTGTTCAGCTCCAAGACTGCCAACTTTTAGAACGGATGTAGCACGGGGAAGAGTGGCTTCCGGAACAAAAGTCCGATTGTACTCCGGCAACTGTTCACCGGTAGTCTGGGCCCGCAGCCCAGCAATCGTTAGTGTGTGTTCCACAGGTTTCAGATCCTGGTCAGGATCCAGTGTCAGGTAACGACCCTGCAAAAATAGCGATGCGGGAACCAACTTGCCGAGGTTGTCACGAAGTTGAACCGATCCGGTTTCGCCATATGCTGTGCTGGTCGGATCAACCGTTTGGTTAAACGACATCCTGAAGGTGCTCATGTCGTTGGGATGGCTGGCATCATCAATCGGCTCTAGCAATGACGGTTGGTCTAGAGGAGTGGCTGAAAGCAGGGTGAAAGAGCCGCTTCCCATGGTTTGCGATGCGCCGGCCTGATTGCCTGCAGTCCGAAACCGAACGCGGGCCACGGAGTTATCATCAATGGCTCCAAGGCCATCATCGTTGACAACCAGATGGTACGCTTCCGCCGGAGCCAGCCGCGATTGAGGATACAGGGCCAGGCCTCTGCCATTGTCTACCACCTGATAGTCAACCATGACGGTATTCCCATCAGTATCACTGACCAGCTGTAGGCGTGAGTCAATGTCATCAATAACCTCTTGCTCAAGTGCAGAGGAAAATCGCAGGATTACTGGCGCGGTAGCTGGAACCTCGGTCTGGCCAGGATAAGGGTAAGAAAAAATTAATGTCTCTGGTGTGCTCCAGGGATTGCTTACATCGCCCTGATCGCCACCGCACCCGGTCAGAAGGGCTGCTATGGCGACCGCCAGACTAATCAGAAACTGGTGGATTGTGATGGGGTTATTATTCATTGCTCTTCTCCTGGTATTAATCGCATGCCTGTTGTTAAAACTTTAGCGACAGGGAGGAAGAAAATACGTTTATTTCACCATCAGCCCTTACCGTTTCATAAGGGGCTGGATCGGTGGAAGAGTTGATGGAGGTCAATTCGAAATCAGCTTCATCCAGCATTTGATACTGGTAAGCGAAGGCGAGTTCTAATGGCATATCTATTATTGGCGCGCTGGCCAGACGGTAGCTGGCACCCAGACCGAAAACCTTTTTATCGGTGTCAAGATAGTTAACATCCTGGGATCGGCTGGATTTTAAAGGTGAGTCCTCCAGGGCTGCGCCGGCAAAGAGTTTCATGGACTCCGACCACTGATAGCTAACGCCAATTCGGGGAATGGTGATGTCGTCAAACGCTAGATTAGCCTGATCGCGAATAGTATCGCCGGCAAACTCGCTTTCAAGCGCAGACCAATTGTGCTGCTCAATGCCTGCCGTCAATTCGAATTTGCCAACGGGAAGCAAAATGGCTGCGCCGAGAACTTCAGGTTGATAGGTATCAATTGTACTAAGCGCTAGGCTCAGGCCTGGTTCAGGGATAACTCCCGGCACAACCACATTGGCATCCACGGATACCTCATAGCTACTTTCCCCCCGCCAGAAAAGAGCCAGCTCCATCTTATCCATTCCAAAAGGCATGCACTCGCTTGTACCGCAGAACATTTCTCCAGAGCGGATATTGATACCTAGTGCCGGTGATAGGGATGGAGAGGCTTCCAGGGAAAGTTTTTCAGAGTCTGTGTTGCCGCCAAGGTCTGAAACTGCTTCCAGGTTGGCTTTGGCCTGGAGGGTAAGACGTGCTGATGCGCCGACGTCAACGCCCCTCAGGACGTTGCTGATAGCGCCACCAAAGGCGAGATAAAGTGGCTGAGATTCATAGCGTAGAAACTGCCCTTTCTGGCTGGTATTGGCCTGATAGGGCAATAGGTTGGATGTGTATTGGTCTACACCCACGTTCAGGCCAAAGTAAATGGGCTTGTCGATGCTGGAAATGCCGGCGACGCGGCTTTTGAAGCCGATTAATAATAGTTCGGAACTGGTGTCAGAGAGGATATCATTCTCTCGCTCCAAAGGGTCTGTTCCTCCCAGTGATTTGGCACGTAATTCCTGGTCGCCATACTGCACAATGACTCCCAGTTCGCCCTCCGGGGAGCGGGCCATGGCGGCCGGGTTGTAGTACACCGACCAGCTGTTGGATGCAAAAGGACTGAATGCCAAGGCAGTGCCGGCATTCATCGGGCCTAGCCCATAAGTGCTCGCTCCGTCGCCAGCACCGCCAATGGCCAAGCCGGGTGAGAGCAATGCTGTAGTGCACGTGAAGAAAAGGAGAGGTAACCGTTTTGTTTTTTTTGCAGACATTTCAGGCTCCTAAAGGGGGCTGTTCTGGTTATAGATGGTGAGTTGTTCTGATTCTTTATTAGTTTGGTCAGCCAACCAATTATATTTCAGGCTTAGCTGTTTGTGTCCATGACTGTAATGACGTTGCGCTTTGTTGCTCCGGTAATATCCGCACTAATGCGTGATACCCAGCCGTTGTCTATGACGAGATGCAGTGTTCTGTGCTGACCAGGCATGGGTATCGAATGGTGTAACGCCTCCCGGGCAGCACTCCAGGGCATGGTGAACTGGATCTGGAGAGCTCTGTTGGCGTGATATGTACAAGCAGGCTCCACACTTTCTCTGGCACAATCACTGAGAATGGTTATCTGTTTGTTTTGCCGGAATGCCCTTCTCTGGCGGCTGGGGATGTGGCTCGCAGGCTTGTCTCCCGTCGTCGCGTCTGCTGGGAGTGTGCCCGCCCAGTACACTGAACCGGTAGTGATCCATCGGTAAATGCTTGGCTCGCCACAGCATTTCCAGAGAGGTAGAGGGCCGCAGCATTGGCGCGTCACCATGATGGTCGAAGTAATAACTGTTCGACAGCGCGCAGTTGTGGTTAAGGAACACGGTGTTTTGCTGGCGTTTCTGGATATTGCGGAAATACGCGTCATGGACGGACTGACGTATTTCCACTTGGCTGGCTCCACGTCGGTTGGCTTCGCGAATACAGCGAGAGAGGTGGATGGCATTCCCTTCGACCATCTTGAAGTAAGAGGTGCCGATAAGGGCATAGGGACCGAGCATGATGTAAAAGTTCGGGTAGCCCGGAATGGTCAACCCTTCATAGGCCTGGTAACGGTAGTCATGCCAGAAATCGCCCAAATTGATGTTGTTGCTGCCGATGACGTCGAACGAGGGAATATTTCCTTTCTCGAAGGTTTTGTAACCGGTGGCGAGGATCAAGGTATCTATGCGTCGTGAGCGGCCGTCTTCGGTGGTGATGCCACGGGAGGTGATGCGTTTGATCGGCGTCGTCACCAGCTCGACGTTGTCCCGGCCGAAGGTGCGGAAATAGTCGTTGGAGAAGGTTGGTCTTTTACAGCCGAAGCCGTATTTCGGTGTCAGTTTCTCCCACAGGTCTTTGCGGTTGGGCAGTTGTTCGCGCAAGTTGTTTATGCCCGCCTTTTCGCACATGCGGACCAGCCAGGGGGCCTGGCGATAATAAATTGCTGAAAGCACCATCAGGGTTTCACTGGCGGTATCGGTGGCGCCCCGAAGGGTGCGTTGCAGGCCCGGTACGGTTCGGAACAGAGTCTTGAGCCAGCCGGGCAGGCTATGATCGGGTTTTTTCAGTACCCAGATGGGGGTGCGCTGGTAGACATCCAATTGGCGGGCCTTGCCGGCAATTTTCGGAATCAGTTGCACTGCAGTGGCGCCAGTGCCTATTACCGCTACTCGCTTGTCACTAAGATCAAGGTCATCTGGCCAGCGTGCAGTGTGAATGACATTGCCCTGGAACGTATCAAGCCCTTCAATATCTGGCATCTTGGGTGATATCAAACCGCCACAGGCCGAGACAATATGGCGTGCACTAAGTCGCCTGCCATCCGTAAGATCGATCAACCAGACATGGCTGTCGAGATCAAAACGGGCGCTAGCGACTTCGACACCAAAGCGAATCAGTGGGTAGATGCCATACTTGCTTGTTACCTGTCTTGTATACTGGTAAAGCTCGTTTCCCGGCGCAAAAACGCGAGACCAATTTGCGTTTTGTTCGAAGGAAAATGAATAGGTAAACGAGGTAATGTCGACAGCGATTCCCGGATAACGGTTGTCGCGCCAGGTTCCTCCCACATCCTTGCTTCGCTCAAGGATCAAGATATCTTTGATGCCATCGGCACGCAGCTGGATTGCCGCACCAATTCCAGAAATTCCCGCGCCGATGATAATGACTTCATGATCAGGAGTAACGCTGGGACGAGGGTTATGGATTGCAACAGCAGCCATATTCATGATGCAACCTCAACTATGGCGCTATCGCTAGCATTGACCGTTTGGGATGGGGCTTTGCCGACGTTATTGCTGGTCAGATACTTTTCCAGAATTCGGACGATGGTAGGGAAGTCCTGCTTTGCCTCTGGTAGCAAAAAGGTGAATACGGGCCACACGTGCGGCATATCATCGCGCTCCAGAACCTGCACGGGCACCCCCGCATCTCGCGCGCATTGTGCTGCTGCATGGGTATCGTCGCGCAGACACTCTTCGCTACTGACAGTGAAAAGTAGAGGGGGCAAGCCGGTGAAATCCGCGGTGATTGGTGAGGCATACGGGTGAGCGGGGTCCGCGCCGGCCAGATAGATATCCGTTGCCACCTCAATCATGCCATGGGAAAGCATGGTATCGCTGTCGCTATTCGCCTGTCTGGACATCAGGGTGCCTCGCGCATCCGATGCCGGCGAAATGGCGAGGGCGCAAGCCGGCATTTTCAGCAGCTGATCACGGGCACGCAGCAATGTGACTAACGTCAGGTTGCCTCCCGCAGAGTCTCCCGCAATGACCACAGGGCGAGGGTCTGCGATCAGTTCACGATACACATTAAAGGCGTCATCCGTTGCTGCCGGGAAGGGGTGCTCAGGGGCTAGTCGGTAATCCGGAAGAAAGACCCGCGCATTCAGGGCGTGAGCCAAACGGCCACAAAAGTGGTGATAGGTATCAAGCCGCCCGCCGATGAAGGCGCCACCATGCAGGTAGAGTATGGTGATTTGTGGGTCTGCGGTGCCTAGCCAGTGGCCAGCTATTCCTGCAACCTTGCCTCGCTTGAGTCGCACTCCGCGTGGCAGCAGAGAGGGGGCCAAAGGCGCGTTCATCACCCTGCGAAGATGTCTTACCAGTTTGTCCGGGTCGCGTATATCACGCTTCATGCCGGCGCGAAAAAGTAGCTTCAAAATTGTTGTAGGAATGGAGGCCATATTGAATTCCTTGCGTGTTTCGTTTCCACTAATGCGGTTTAATCAGCCAGCATTCTGTAAGCTTCGCCAATCGCGCGGGCGTATAGTCGTGGCGTCAGGCGTTTCAACCGCCAGGCAAGCCGGCCGTCAATTTGTGGCAGCATGTAAAGCTCACCTCGATCAAGGGCACTGAGGGTCTGTCGGGCCACCTGGTCGGCGTTGGTGAGGGCATAGCGGGTCATCGCTGAACGGGCAAAGTCACGGCGACGTTCAGGCAGGCGCCCATTCTCGACGATATTGGTCGGGACCACGGTTGGGCACAGGGCCGTGATTTTTACGCCGGTACCGGTCAGTTCAGAAGACAGCGTTTCGGACAGGGCCAGCACCCCCGCCTTGGTGACGTTGTAGGCGGCCATTTCCGGGGCGGACCCGAATGCGGCAGCAGAGGCCACATTGATGATGCCTCCATAGCCCAGATCGCGAAGCTGAGGGGCAAAATAATGGCAGCCGTGAATAACTCCCCATAGATTGACGTTCATGCACCAGTGCCAATCTTCAAGTGACACCTCGCCGATTGGGCCACCGAGGCCGACGCCGGCGTTGTTGATTACCAGGGTTACCGGCCTGCCGAGCAAAGGCTCGGCATTTTCCGCCAGGTATGCCATCTGTTTTTCATCGCCGACATCACACCCCAGGGCTACCGCGTGAGTACCGAGTGCTCGCAGGCTGATCGCCACCTGTTCGGCGCGCTCTTCATTGATATCGACACACAGTACCGAACCGCCTCGACGGGCAACTTCGTAAGCAAAGCTACGACCGATGCCGCTACCCGCCCCGGTGATGACAGCTGCCGCCTGAGTTGACGGGTGCAAGGGTTTCTTTTTCATGCCTGCCCCCATGCGGGTTCAGGTTGTGGCGTTTCGAATGTACCGTGTACATTGTTGGCTCGGTGGTCTCTGAGCGCTTGATAGGCCTTATGAGGGTCGCCAGTTCTTTCGTAGGCGCGTTTCCAGATCCGGATTACATCACGGTTATCGTCATCCCACGGGTGGAAAGTGGGGGAGAAATAGGGGGGCACGCCAGCGAGTACCTTGGAAAGAATGCCGGGACGCCAGAACAGGACTTTGGTCATTTTGGCGGCGGACCACAAATTCAGAATTTGACGATCCTTGTAGAGCAGATAGGTCTGGTTGCCGATCATAATGGGGAAGCCCAGGGCAATGGCCAGTAGCATGCCACTGATACGCAGTCGGTAACTGCGGTAGCCACCACCACTGGCATCGACGAAGACGTCATAACTGACGCTCTTGTGCTCGGTTTCTTCGACAAAGTGCCAGTAGAGCATGGCACGCAAATCCGGGTGGGTTTCGTCAAACAGCTCCGGGTGCTCAAGCAGTACCGAGGAAATAATGGCCGTGAAATGTTCAAACGCCGCTGCGATGGAGCTCTGCATATCGTCACTGAGGCGGTGTTGGAGTTGCTTACGGATCAGCTTGAACACGCCTTCAACCTTGTCGATGGGAACCCCGTGTTGCACGCCGATGGCGTTCATTTCATCGTGCTCACGAGCATGAATGCGCTCCTGACGAATGAATTCTTTAGCTGCGTTCAGCACTTCTGGATCGTCAAGCTTGCCAAGCTGCCGTCTTGCAGAATTCATCACCCAGCGTTCACCGTCGGGGACGGCGGCGAGAATGGCATTCATCCAGTGAGTGGACCACGGGTCGTTGCGAAACCAGTGGCGGGCCACGTTTTCGATGTTCATGGGAAAGTGAATGTCACGGGTTACAACCTCGTCGTAACCAATCTTGCGGTTTGCCAGAGCCATTGGATCGCTCCCAAGTAAAGTGCATTCATTGGACTTTATTTGTATGACCAACCAAATTCAAGATTATAAGGTAGACAGCGTGTTTTTATCTGTATAGATCGAATAGTGCCATCGGCCAGGAAGGCTGGGCCGACTTTAAAAGGAATGCTAGAATCAAAGGCTTACAGCATGGGAGTGCCTTGTGGGAAGAAAGAAAAATCAGGTAACGCCGGTGGCGGAGGCGGATCGAGTGTTTGTGCTCGGTGCTGCAGCTCGTCTATTTCGTCAAAAGGGGTTCGATAAAACCACCGTTAAAGAAATCGCCGAGGCTTGTGGCATGCTGCCTGGCAGCTTGCATTACCGTTACCCCTCCAAGGAAAGCATTCTGGTCGACTTGATGCGCCTTGCGCTTGAGCAAGCGTCTACGGCCTTGTCTGAGGCCATTCGGGGGGAAAGTGAGCCGCTTGAGCAGTTGCGTCAGGGGATCAATGCTCACCTTGAGTTGCTGGTTGGTGGGTCGGATATGGTCTATGTCCTCCTTTTTGAATGGCGCTCCTTGCATGGTGAGTCCCGCCAGGAAATGATTGATCTACGAGACAAATACGAGCTTCTTTGGTCTGCCATGTTGCAATCTTTGTCCTCTCAGGGCCTGATTCGTGCTGATGTGGATCGTGATCTTTTGCGTCTTATCGGGCTGGGCGCGTTGAACTGGGTAGCAACGTGGTTCAATGAGGGGGGGCGATATACGGTGAAGGATGTCGGAGATTTTGTGTGGACGGTAATTAAGGATGGTGTGCTCAAACGCTAGACAATTCTATTTTATTTGGTGTTTATATCCCTACGATTGTATTGAAATGTGGGCATAGGTTAAAAGTTCCCTCAAATATTCTGTCTGTACTGGTCAGGCGTTCGGCCGAACCAGCGCTTGAAAGCCCGCCTGAAGCTTGCTGAGTCGTGATAATTCAGCAATGAGGCAATGGCTTCAACAGACAGATTGCTGTCACGCAAATAGCTTGCGGCCTGCCTGGATAGCACCTCGTCGCGAATTTTCCTGAAACTGCTGTTTTCGCTTCTCAGTTTGCGAGCAAGTGTCCGCTTGCTTATGAATAGCGTGGCTGCTGCTTCTTCTTCACTAAGCGTCCCTGGAGGGCGAGACAACATCATTTTCTCAACCTGGGTCCGATAATCCTGCTCACGAGTCTGAAGCCGCGCAAGCATGGATTCGCATTGCTGTAACGCTAGACGGTAACTTTCATGATTGGCTGATGCGTTTGGTTTACGGCACAACGCCATTGCCAGCTTTAGTTTGAATTTGTCACAGTTAAAGTAAACCCTGCCAGGCAAGTAGTCCCTGTACATATCTTTGTAGGCTGGGGCTGGATGGGTGAAGTGAACCTCCGATTCATATAAGGGGCGGCCTACGATGAATTCACCAATTTCAAAAAAAGCTTTGATTACGGCATCGGCCAAGCAGCGTTCCACATCCGTATCCATCGAAACTTGGAAGTTTACAACGCATTCCAGAAATTCCTCTTTTTGTTGTAAGTGAACATGAATAAAGCTTGCCCGAGTTGGCAGGAAAGTGTGGACAGCATGCAATGCTGTATAAAGATCTGGGCTGCTGTTTGCAACAAATCCCATTGCCCCGTGGGTTGCAGGGGTGAGGCGTCGGCCTAGCAGTAAGCCGAACTCCGGTTTGCAGGACAAATCTAAAGCATTGCGGAAAACCTGAATCTGCTGGGCCGCAGTGAACAGACTTTCGTCTTTGAGCAACTGCGCAACATCTACACCCGTGTTGCGCAAGAGCTTGGGGAGTTCTCGTGCACTCAGGCCAAGTTCGCGAGCGATAAGGCGTGAGTAATTCGACGGGATATCAGCATCCACTTTTTCAAACCCTGTTTGTGCGACGTTATCGCCATCAGCGATTCCTCGGAATGTGCCAACTGTCTTTTAATGTCCCTGTTATGTCAAGAAAAGTCCTCGTCGGTGTTCCTGCATATAGCCAGTCTTCAGGGTAGATATAACTGGCAGGAGACACACTGTGGGAAAAATTATTTTCATTGAACATGACAGCACCGAGCATGTTACGCAATTTGATGAGGGGGCTACTCTTATGCAAATCGCCGTTGATAATGCCGTTCCTGGTATTGATGGTGATTGTGGTGGGGAGTGCGCTTGTGGAACCTGTCACATGATTGTGTCAGATGAGTGGTTCGAAAAGACCGGTAAGGTTGGTGATGCAGAAGAACAGATGCTGTCAATGACTCCGGAGCGTGCGAGAACTTCACGCCTGGGGTGTCAGGTGCAAACGACTAAAGCAATGGACGGTATGACCGTCCAACTTCCCGAGTTCCAGATGTAAGCAAGGAGAAAGCTATGTCAACAAAAACAAGCTCAACCAATGCTATTCAGACCAAGATGATCAACGCTTCCTCCAAAGTGCTGCCGATGCATTTGCAAATCAAGGCACTGAAGATGTTGATGAAAGCCAAGAAAAAAACGGTTGGGTCTCGGCGACCACAAGTAAATTTCGTTGAAACGCCTGTTCCTGATGTCAATAGCTTGGCAATTGAAGATATTGACACCAGTAACCCCTTTTTGTACCGGCAAGATCAGTGGCGCGCGTATTTTAAGCGATTGCGTGATGAGGCCCCGGTGCACTACCAGAAGAAAAGTCCATTCGGTCCTTTCTGGTCCATAACGCGCTATGAGGACATATTGTTCGTGGATAAAAATCACGAACTTTTCTCATCCGAGCCACAAATTATTCTTGGTGATCCACCTGAAGGCTTATCGGTTGAAATGTTCATTGCTATGGATCCGCCCAAGCATGATGTACAACGCCGGGCGGTGCAGGGCGTAGTAGCGCCGAAAAATCTTAAGGAAATGGAGGGGCTGATCCGTTCTCGAGCTGCAGAAGTGCTCGATAGTCTGCCGCTAGATAAACCATTCAACTGGGTTCCTGCAGTATCAAAAGAGCTTACAGGTCGCATGTTGGCAACGCTACTTGATTTCCCTTATGAGGAGCGTCACAAGCTTGTTGATTGGTCTGATCGTCTGTCTGGTGCAGCATCTGCCACCGGTGGAGAGTTCACGGATGAGGATGTCATGTTCGATGATGCAGCAGACATGGCTAGAGCTTTCTCAAGATTGTGGCGCGACAAAGAGGCTCGACGTGTGGCTGGTGAAGAGCCGGGTTTTGATTTGATCAGTATGCTACAGGGCAACGACGACACAAAAGACCTGATCAATAGGCCGATGGAGTTTATCGGTAATCTTGCTCTATTGATTGTTGGAGGTAATGACACCACGCGGAATTCCATGAGCGGTGGTGTGTTGGCCTTGAATCAATTCCCCGAGGAGTTCGCCAAGCTGAAGGCGAAACCGGATCTGATTCCGAACATGGTGTCGGAAATCATTCGTTGGCAAACCCCGTTGGCCAACATGCGCAGGGTTGCGACCCAGGACGTTGAACTTCGTGGTCAGACCATCAAGAAAGGGGACCGGGTTTTAATGTGGTATGCCTCAGGAAATCGGGATGAACGCAAGTTTGAAAACCCCGATCAACTTATTATTGATCGCAAGGATGCACGCAACCATATTTCTTTTGGTTACGGTATTCACCGTTGTATGGGTAACCGCCTGGCTGAATTGCAATTACGGATTTTGTGGGAAGAACTGCTCAAGCGATTCGAAAATATCGAAGTGGTCGATGAGCCGGAGCGTGTACAGTCGAACTTCGTGCGCGGTTATTCGAAGTTGATGGTCAAACTGACGGCAAAAAATTAATGAATGGTTTGACCAGTCTGGCGACTGAACAATTCGATTATATCGTTGTTGGCGCTGGCTCAGCAGGGTGCGCGGTAGCCAATCGTTTGTCTGAGAGTGGCCTCTATACGGTGTTGCTACTCGAAGCCGGGCCCAAGAGTCGCCGCAACCCTTTCGTCAACACGCCTCTTGGATTTTTGCAGTTGATGTTCAGTCGCCGTTTCAACTGGCAGTTCTATACTGAACCACAGCGCCACATGTATGGTCGCTCGTTGTTCCAGCCGCGGGGCAAGATGCTTGGCGGTTCGAGTGGGATTAACGCCCAAGTCTATATCCGTGGTCACGCCAGGGACTACGACGAGTGGGCACGGCAGGGGTGTAACGGTTGGTCATACGCCGAGGTGTTGCCGTATTTTCGTAAGTCAGAACATTACGAGCCTGAGATGGTGCCGGGTACCGCAGGCTTCCACGGTCAGGATGGGCCTCTCAATGTGGCGGAGCGGCGTTATACAAACCCGTTGAGTACGGCGTTTGTCGAGGCATCAGTACAGGCGGGGTATCGACGCAATCGGGACTTCAACGGCGCTGATCAGGAAGGCGTCGGCTATTACTACACCTATCAGAAGGATGGTTCCCGTTGCAGTAATGCGCGTGCTTATCTTGAGCCTGCTGAGGGTCGATCTAACTTGACCATTCGCAGCGATGCACATGTTACCCGCGTGCTGTTTGATGGGGCTCGCGCTATTGGTGTCGAGTATCGCCACGCAAAAAGTTTGGTTAGAGCTCATGCCAAGCGGGAGGTTATCCTATGCGGCGGTGCATTCAACTCGCCACAACTTCTTATGCTGTCAGGTGTCGGCCCCCGCGAGGAGCTTGCTCGACATGGCATTGAGCTGCGTCATTCGCTGGAGGGGGTGGGGCGTAATCTTCAAGATCATGTTGACGTTTTTGTACGGGTCAGATCGCGAAGCCGACAGGGAATATCGATGCATCCTAGCTATTGGTTGAACGGGGGGCGGGCCTTAATGCAATACCTGAGCGGTCGTCGAGGTGTGCTGTCTAGCAATGGCGCTGAGGCAGGCGGATTCATCTGCTCCCAAGCAGAGCAACCGATACCTGATCTGCAATTGCACTTTGGGCCAATGCTGTACGCTGATCACGGCCGTGACATGAAAATTGCAATGAGTGGCTATGGCTACATTGTAATGATCTATGGGCTCAGGCCCTTGTCCCGGGGCCGCATTGGTTTACACAGTGCTGATCCGCTCGCTGCACCATTGATTGACCCCAATTACATGGCTGACCCTGCCGATGTCGAACAACTCATTCGTGGTGTTCGGCTTGTTCGTAATATTTTGTCCCAGCGTGCACTTTATATTCATCAGGATGTAGAAATTTCACCAGGGCTGGAAATACAGGATGACGCGAGTCTCACCGAGTGGGTGCGCCGTAATGGTGAGTCCGCATACCACCCGGTCGGCACTTGTAAGATGGGGATTGATCATATGGCAGTGGTCGACCCTCGTCTCCGTGTGCGTGGCTTGCAGTCGTTGCGGGTAGTTGATGCGTCTATCATGCCAACCCTGGTTGGCGGGAATACCAATCAGCCGGCGACCATGATTGGAGAGAAAGGGGCAGATATGATACTTGAGGACGCCGCGGTGGCTGGATTTTAGGCATCATGTGTTTAGCTCGGATGATGTTGCAAGTTATAGTTATTCATGAATTTTTTGTGGGTAACTCGGTTTCAGTACGCATAGAAAGAGACAGGTTATGATTAACAAAAATAAAGAGGTCACCGTCATTATTGGTGGTGGACACGCAGCAGGAACACTTTTGACCGCCTTGCTGCAAAAAAAATACCCTCACAAAGTGGTTATGGTTAGCGAAGAGCTGCACCCTCCCTATCAGCGACCGCCCTTGTCCAAGAATTATCTCGCGGGGGAGGTTGATAAGGCGTCTTTATACCTTAAACCGCCTTCAATCTACGAGAAAGCGGGGCAGGAATTACAGCTCGGCGTGCGCGTAGAAAAGATTAACAGAGACGACAAAAGCCTCATTTTGTCAGATCAAAGCACTTTAAAGTACGACCAACTGGTCTTGGCCACTGGCTCACATGTCCGCCGTCTTAACGTGCGGGGTTCAGACTTGAAAGGTATTCATTATTTGCATGGTATCGAGGACACAGATGCCCTGCGTCGTGAGCTAGTACCCGGCAAACGCCTGGTTATCGTGGGGGGCGGGTATATCGGACTTGAAGTGGCTGCCAGTGCGACTAAGCAAGGTGTTAAAGTTACTGTCTTGGAAGCTGCCGAGCGCTTAATGCAGCGTGTTACTGGGCCAGAGATATCTGAATTTCTCTACGCCAAACACACGAGTGCAGGAGTCGATGTTCGTCTGGGGGCGGCCGTAATTGGTTTTGAATCAGATGATCAAGGGTGCGTGAATGGTGTGACCTTGGCCGATGGGGGTAAGGTGTCAGCGGACATCGTTCTCGTTTCGATTGGTGTCATACCAGAAACGGCCTTGGCTGAAAATGCTGGCCTGCTTTGCGATGATGGCGTTGTCGTCGATGAATTTACCCGCACCGATGACCCAGACATTCTGGCGATAGGAGATTGTACCCGCCATCATAATCTGTTCTTCGACAAAAGGCAGCGTCTTGAATCAGTCGCTAACGCTGTTGAGCAAGCTCGTACGGCGGCAGCTACACTTATGAGTGAAGAAAAGCCCTACGATAGCCCTCCCTGGTTCTGGTCGAACCAGTATGATGTTCGTTTGCAGATGGTAGGATTGTCCCAAAATCATGACCAGCGTGTACTGCGTGGCAGTATCCTTGACAAGGAATTCGCAGTTTTCTATCTATGTCTTGGTCATGTTATTGCTGTTGATGCAGTCAATTTTCCAGTTGCATTCATGGTGGGTAAACAGTTGGTTAAACTGCGCAAGAGTGTCAGCGCTGAAGTATTGTCTAATCCGAATATCGAACTGAAGTCTTTAATCTGAAGCACTGCAAGAATTGCTATCTCCAATAGTCTCGATGACGACTTGTGTCAACGGAAACCGTATCCGGTACCGAAGGTCGATCTGAGCAATCAAGTGGCGTGGACATGGTCGATATACAGCTTTATTCGTTGGGTGTTAACGACAACGTAGCTATGTGTAGAGATGCCGCAAGCCCAAGTGGGGCGGTCAAGCATCGCTCAGCGGTAGTTCCCACTTGGGCGGGTAAGGCGGTGGGTCGTTTACATCTGCACGGGCTCGCAGATGAACGGCGAGCATGTTGCACCAGACTTTGAGATAGCGGTCAAAGAGCGTTTTGTCGGCAACGATGTGCAAATCCTGCGCCATGCCGCGCAACAGCCATTGCGTCAACATCATCATCGAGCGCACATCGGTGTCTTCACTAATGGCCTCCAGATAATGGTCAGCCGCGTTACCGACGATGAAGTAATTGGAAGTCCAGACACGTTGCAAAATGGATGCAAGCTCAGGGTCATGTTGGCTGGCTGTCAATAGTTGCATCAACGGGATAAATTCCGGCTGATCGAAAACATTCTTCCATGCACCAAAGATAAGGGCTTCTAGTCGATCTTCAGATCCATGGAGTTTGGCGATGGCTTTACCCAGCTGAATATAGTGCTGGCGAATTAAATGCTCAGCTGCCGCAGCGATCATGTCTGCTTTACTAGAGAAATGGTGTAGTGGGGCGCCCCTAGATACGCCAGCGATGTTGATAATGCGACTGACGGTGGTGCCAGCGAATCCATCCTTCTCTAGACAGGTGAGCACTGCCTGAATGATGCGTTCCCGCATGGCGTCGCTACGTTGTTCCTGGGTGCGTCGTTGAGCATTCATCGCGTTCTCTGTCTATTACTGAGCATGGTCACTGGGATGCAGAGGCCTGATTCTAAATGATAAATGGATTGTAGCGTAGCTCGCCAATAAACAAGTTGAACGTACGTATTGTAAGTTATAAAGTCTTGCCATTGTTCCTGAATCAACGTTGGAAGCCTGTAATGAGTGATGTGCATGTACCGGCGGCTGTATCGCCGATGATCCCCCGTACTCTCTTCAATGAAGACCATGAGGCGTTCCGCGCCACAGCAAGGCGTTTCTTCGAGACTGAAATCTCCCCTTACCACGAGAAGTGGGAGGAGCAGCAACATATTGATCGTGAACTGTGGAATAAGGCGGGGGAGCTGGGGCTGCTGTGTCCAACGATGCCTGAAGAGTACGGCGGCTGCGGCGTTGACCGTCTCTATTCGATGATACTGATGGAGGAGCAGGCGAGGGTGGGGGATTCGGCCAGCGGCTTTGCCCTGCACTCGGACATTGTTGCCAACTACATCAACAACTTTGGTTCCCATGAACAGAAAAGCCAGTGGCTGCCCAAAATGGCCACCGGTGAAGCGGTCACTGCCGTGGCCATGACCGAGCCGGGTACCGGTTCCGATCTTCAACGTATCAAGACCACGGCCACCCTTGAGGGCGATCACTACGTGGTAAATGGCTCGAAAATCTTTATCACCAACGGTTACCTCTGTGACATGGCGGTGGTGGCGGTGCGTACCGGGCCGGCTGAGCTGGGTGCACAAAGTGTGTCCCTGATGATTATTGAGGCGGATCGCGAGGGCTTCTCCAAGGGCAAGCCGCTGAAGAAAGTCGGCATGCGCGGGCAGGACACCTGCGAGTTGTTCTTCGACAACGTCAAGGTGCCCAAGGAAAACCTGCTGGGTGCCGAGGGCATGGGTTTCATTGCCTTGATGAAGGAGCTGGCCTGGGAGCGGATGATGATCGCCATCATCTGTTCGTCGGCTGCCGAGCATGCGCTGGCAACCACCGTGGAATATGTGAAACAGCGCCAGGCGTTTGGCAAGCCGGTGGCGGCATTCCAGAACACCCGCTTTGAATTGGCCGAGATGCGTTCTGAAATCCAGATTGCACGGGTTTATGTTGATCGCTGTATGGAGCTGGTGGTGAAGAATTCCCTGTCGCCCGAGGCTGCCTGTGCGGCCAAGTACTGGGTATCCGATTTGCTCAGCAAGGTGGTTGACCGCTGTGTGCAACTGCATGGTGGCTATGGCTACATGCTCGAGTATCCGATCGCCCGAGCCTACATCGACACCCGTGCCAACCGCATCTACGGCGGCACCAACGAAATCATGAAAGAACTTATTTCACGCTCTATCTGAGGATTCTCGACCCTGCACGGCATGTGTGCCCTGTATTGAAAAGAGGAAAGTATCATGGCAGAACTTCGTTTTGATGATCGTGTAGCCATTGTCACCGGTGCCGGGGGCGGGCTGGGCCGGCAGCATGCCCTGACCCTGGCCGCGCGTGGCTGCAAGGTGGTGGTTAACGACCTGGGTGGCAGCGCCCACGGTGATGGCAAGTCGTCGTCTGCCGCAGACAAGGTGGTGGATGAGATCCGGGCCATGGGAGGGGAGGCGGTTGCCAACTATGACTCGGTGGAAAACGGCGAGTCGATAGTACAAACCGCGTTGGATAGCTTCGGCACTGTGGACATCGTGGTCAACAATGCCGGCATCCTGCGTGACGTCAGTTTTGCCAAGATGTCGAAGCAGGACTGGGACTTGGTGTTGAAAGTCCATCTGGAAGGTTCCATGAGCGTCACCCATGCGGCTTGGCCGATCATGCGTGAGAAGGGCTATGGCCGCATCATCATGACGACCTCGGCAGCCGGCCTCTACGGTAACTTTGGTCAGGCCAACTACTGTGCTGCCAAGTTGGGTCTGGCCGGGCTGGCCAACTGTCTGGCGGAGGAAGGTCGCAGCAAAAACATTCATGTGAATACCATTGCGCCGATTGCGGCCTCGCGGCTGACTGAAACCATCATGCCGCCGAATTTGCTGGAAAACCTCAAGCCAGAAGCGGTCAGTCCGCTGGTGGCCTGGTTGTGCCATGAAAAGTGCGAAGAAACCAAGGGTATCTTCGAAGTGGGTGCCGGCTTCATCAGCAAGTTGCGCTGGGAACGTAGCCAGGGCAATAGCTTCCCCCTTGGCAAGGCCTTCAGTGTTGATGATGTAGCGCGTCGTTGGGGCAAGATCACCGACTTCACCGATGCGGAGCATCCATCCAATGTCAACGAATCCTTCTCGCCGATTCTCGACAACATCAACAACCCGTCACTGGGCGGCAACGAATTCATCGATCTGGATGTGGCCAGCAAGGAAAGCCTCGAGCTGGAATCGTCCTATGATGAAAATGACCTGTCGTTGTATGCCCTAAGTGTGGGCGCCGCACGTGATCCGCTCGACAAGGATGAACTGAAGTTCGTCTACGAGCTGGGTGGCAATTTCCAGGCGTTGCCCACCTATGGCGTCATGCCACAGATCGGCGCGATGCTAAAGGCAGCAAAAGAAGGCGCGCTGGCTCTGCCAGGGATGAACTTTGGCTTCGACCGGTTGCTGCATGGCGAGCAATACACCGAAATCAAACGGCCGCTGCCGCCGCACGCCAAGCTGAAGCACACCTTCAAATTCAAGAAGGCATTGGACAAGGATCCGAATGCGGTAGTTACCTTTGCTATTACCTCCACCGACGAAAACGGTAACGAGGTGGCCTATAACGAGATGACCTCGTTCGTGAAAGACGCCGGCGGCTGGGGCGGTGAGCGGGGCGATTCCGGCGAGATCAATGTGCCGCCCGCACGTGAACCGGATGCGGTGATCGAAGAGAAAACCGACGCCAACCAGACGCTGCTGTATCGCCTGTGCGGTGACTGGAATCCGCTGCACGCCGACCCGGCGTTTGCCAGGGCGTTCGGTTATGACAAGCCGATCCTGCATGGGCTGTGTACCTTCGGTTATGCCGGACGCCATGTCATCAAGGCGTTCAGCAATAACGATGGCCGTTATTTCAAGAGCATCAAGGTGCGCTTTGCCAAGACGGTATTTCCGGGTGAAACCCTGGAAACGCGCATGTGGAAGGAATCCGATAACCGCATCATCTTCGAAACCTGGGTGAAAGAGCGTAACGAGGTGGTGCTGAAGAATGCCGCCATCGAGTTGTTCTCGGAGATTCCGGCAGAAGCGCCGGTGCCGGAACAGGTGTCCGCCGAGGAAGTGTCTGCGCCGCAGGTGGAGCAGGCGGTGACGCCTGACGATGTGTTCGCGGCGGTGGCGACCTACATCAAGCAGAAACCGGAACTGGTTGATCAGACCGGTACCAGCTTCCAGTTCGAGTTCAGCAATCCGGATCAGCAGTTCTTTATTGATCTGAAAAATGCACCAGGCGCGGCAGGGCCTGGCACGATCGACAAACCGGACGTGACTCTGGCGCTGGACAGCGAGCATCTGGCGACCGTGTTTGGTGGCGATCTTGCGGCGGTGCAGAAACTGTTCTTCGGTGGCGAGCTGAAAATTTCCGGCAACGTGATGGCCTCCAACAAGCTCACCGTGTTGCAGGACATGGACCCGAAACTGGCCGAGCAGGCGCGTGACAAGCGCGTGGCTGACGGTGGTGGTTCACAAGCTGTCGCAGTACCGGTCGAATCGCAGGAGCCGACCATGGCGGATGTGTTCAGTGCCATCGGCCACTTCATCGCTGACAACCCGGATCTGATCGAGAAGGCCGCTACCAGCTTCCAGTTTGCGTTCAGCAACCCGGATCAGGATTTCTATATTGATCTGAAAAACGCACCGGGTACCGCCGGGGCGGGCCAGCTGGACAAGGCGGATGTGACGCTGGAGTTGGACAGCAAACATGCCCCGACCCTGTTTGGCGGTGATCTGGCTGCGGTACAGAAACTGTTTTTTGGTGGCGATCTGAAGATCGGAGGTAACGTGATGGCCTCCAACAAGCTCACCGTGTTGCAGGACATGGACCCTAAGCTGGTGGAGCAGGCACGCGACAAGCGATTGGCCTCCGGCCAGCCGGATACCGCTACCGCACAACCGAAAAAGCAGAAAGCACCGCAGGCGGAGAAAGTGCTGCCGGAGCTGGCGGAAAAACTGTCGGCCATTGGTGGACAGGGTGGTGTGTTGCAGATCAAGGTGCGGAGCCCAGACAGTGCCTGGTTTATCGATCTATCCGCCTCGTCGCCCGGCATCGTCAGCGGCGAGAAGGACGCGGCGGCGGTGATCACGCTGGACGACAGCAAGCTTGCCGACCTGATTGCCGGCAAGGTGGCCTTGAGCACCTTGTACCAGAAGGGCGACATGCGCGTCGACGGTGACCTGGCGCTGGTGCGCAAACTTGAACAAATCCTGTAACGCCATAATTCGGAGAACAGAGAATGAAACGAAGAGTGAATGTGATCGGTGTCGGGATGACCAAGTTTGCCAAGCCCGGTGCCAGCGATGATTACCATGTGATGGCAAAAGCGGCTGGCCTCGCCGCAATGAAGGATGCCGGCATCCAGTACAGCGATGTTGAGCAGGCGTTCTGTGGTTATGTCTACGGCGATTCCACCTGTGGTCAGCGTGCCGTGTATGAACTGGGCTTGACCGGCATTCCCGTGGTCAATGTGAACAACAATTGTTCCACCGGTTCGTCGGCCCTGTTCCTGGCGCGCCAGGCCATCGAAGGCGGTTTGGCTGAATGTGTCATCGCCCTGGGTTTTGAAAAAATGGAGCGCGGCGCGCTTGGTGCTAAGTTCAATGATCGCGAGAACCCCATGAGCCAGCATGCGCAGGTGATGATGGATACGCAGGGCTTCAATCAGGCGCCGCCGGCGGCACAGATGTTCGGTGGCGCAGGGCGTGAATACCGCTGGAAGTACGGCACCAAACGGGAAACCTTCGGCAAGATTGCCGAGAAGGCGCGTCAGCATGCCGCCAACAATCCTTACGCACTGTTCAATCAGGTGCTGTCGCTGGAAGAGATCATGGCGTCAGACGAGGTGTTTGATCCGCTCACCCGTTTCCAATGCTGCCCGCCCACCTGTGGTGCCGGCGCCGCGATTCTGTGTTCGGACGAGTTCGCCAAGAAGCATGGCATTGCTAACCCGGTGTATATCGCCGCCCAGGCGATGACCACGGATTTCGCCAGCAGCTTTGATGAAAAATCCATGATCAAGATGGTCGGTTACGACATGACCCGTTCCGCCGCCGACAGCGTGTACGAGCAGGCCGGTATCGGCCCGCAAGACATCAATGTGGTCGAGTTGCACGACTGCTTTACCGCCAATGAGCTGCTCACCTATGAAGGTCTGGGTCTGTGCCGGGAAGGCGGCGCGGAGAAATTTATCTGGGATGGCGACAACACTTATGGAGGCAAGTTCGTGACCAATCCGTCCGGTGGCTTGCTGTCCAAGGGGCACCCGCTGGGGGCTACAGGTCTGGCGCAATGTGCCGAACTGGTGTGGCAGTTGCGTGGCCAAGCAGAAAAGCGACAGGTCGAGGGAGCTCGGGTAGCCTTGCAGCACAACCTTGGTCTGGGGGGGGCCTGTGTAGTGACCCTGTACCGCAACGATTGAGCCGTTACATGCAAGGGATGGGCTGGCTGCGCTTCTGATCGGGATGTTGACCAAATAGGGCGGTATCTTAGACGGGCTAGGACGCTTTTGGATGCCTGGGGACTATGCTCAATGACTTGCTTTGCAGGCCTGCGTTATGCTGCCGCCCACGAAGGGTTAGGGTTCCATTTTTTTGCGATTTTTCGGCTGAAAGTCTGTGTTGTTACTTGCACCCGGTGATTTCGAGCTACGAGTGTTTGGTAAAGATCGGAGTGGCGACTAATCAGATGTGGGTTTTTCCTGGGATGCATAATTGCTAAATAAAGCTGTAAAGCTTTTCTTGCCATCCTTCTTTAGATTGCCATTCTCTTTTTCAGTCGATTCGCAGCTAAGGCTGTATTGAGTTTCTGGGGTTGTTCCCGCCCGTTCAAATTGTTTCCCATCTCGAAGGGCGTCTAGGTAGTTGGCCCACTCCTGCATCATTTTGGTGCGCTGACTCAGGAAGCTGGTTCTATTATAGGCGGTACCATTGGGGTCTTTGACGGCATGAGCCAGTTGGTGCTCGATCCACTCAATCCTATAGCCCAGTACTTCGTCCAAGATTGTCCGGGCTGTTGCTCGGAAGCCATGGGGGGTTACGTCATCGTTGCCGTAGCCCATATCCCGAAGGGCCACTCGGACGCCATTCTCGGATAGACAGCGGCTTGCCCCTCGTTGCGACGGAAAAACGTATTTGCCGCGTCCGGTAAACAGGTGGATATCCTGTAGTAACGCCATGGCTTGCTGCGGTAGTGGTACTATGTGGGGATGGCGCATTTTCATCTTGTCGGCAGGGATCTCCCAGCGCTGCTCTTCCCAGTTGATCTCGGACCATTCCATTTGCCGGATTTCGCCTGGGCGCTGGAATAAGATGGGGGTCAGAAGCAGGGCGGTTTTCACCACTGGGCCTGCTGTGGACGCTTGCATGTCCCGTAGCAGCTTTCCCAACCGGGAAGGGTCGGTGATGGCGGCGCGGTGTTTTACCTTGGGTGACTTGAGCGCTCCTCGCAAGCTTGCCGTGGGATCGATTTCGGCTTTTCCCTCAATGATTGCATGGCGGAAGACCTGGCCGCACTTTGTCTTCAGGCGTTGAGCTGTTTCCAGCTTGCCGGTTGACTCGACTCGGCGGAGGACATCCAGCAGTTCTCGGGGGGATATGTCGGCAATAGGCCTGTGTCCTATATAAGGAAAGGCGAAGGTTTCCATGAGCCAGCGATTTTTCTTGTCTGTTTCGGGGGCTACCTGCTGGCGCACCAGCCATTCCTGGGCAACAGCCTCGAAACTGTTGGCCTGGGCTTCGGTGCGAGCCAGTTTCTCCTGGCGGCGAGCTTCGCTAGGGTCAATGTTGTCGGCAAGTTTGAGCCGCGCGTCTTTGTGAGCTTTTCGGGCGGCCTTGAGGGAGATTTCGGGATACACCCCAAGTGCCAAGGATTTCTGCTTACCTAGGAAGCGGTACTGATAGCGCCAGTACATTCCTCCATCAGGAGAGATCTGTAAGTAGAGCCCGCCACCGTCAGCAAGCTTGTAGGTTTTGTCTTTCGGTTTGGCCTTTTTGATCTCAAGGGCCGACAGCTTTTCCATCGCATTCTTGCTCATTTCCTGTTCCTTGGGCGTTGTTGGTATCTGAAAGAGGCCAGCAGGGCAGTGCCAACATAAGTACCAACAGAAATGCTGGTATCTGGTTGGATTCCATCGGATGGGATTAGAGCGAGTATAAACGAAAAAAGCCCTGAACCAGACGGTTACAGGGCTTTGTCGGACTCCGTAAGAGTCATGTTTGGTGCCGAGGAGAGGACTTGAACCTCCACGGGGTTGCCCCCACTAGCACCTGAAGCTAGCGTGTCTACCAATTTCACCACCTCGGCGTTTCGTGCTGAGCCGTATATGAGTCCGGTAAAGTTTTTACCGTTTCATGTTCGGTTCATCGCGAAAGCGCGTGCATTCTAGTATATGATGGACGAATGTCAAATCCCTTTTCGAAAAAATCCTCAATGCCCCCAAAAAAGCGTTACCGCGACCCCCACGCCGAAAGAGAGGCGGAAAAGTACGAAAACCCGGTGCCCAGCCGTGAGCTGATCCTGGACGTACTCAATGACCAGGGTAAGCCCCTGGCCTTCGAAGACATCGCTGCGCTGCTGGAGGTGGGCGAGGACGGTGAGGTCGGTCTCGACCGCCGTATTCGCGCCATGCTGCGCGATGCTCAACTGGTACAGAACCGCAACGGCAAGGTTGGTGTGGTGTCCCGCATGGACCTGATTGCAGGCAAGATCCAGGGCCACAAGGATGGCTTTGGCTTCCTGATTCCCGATGACAAATCCCAGAGTGACCTGTTCCTCGGCCCCCGCCAGATGGAAAAGGTCATGGACGGCGATCGGGTGCTGGTCAGTGATGCCGGGGTCAATCGTTTCGGCAAGAAAGAAGCCCGCATCGTCGAAATTACCGAGCGCGCCACCACCGAAGTGGTCGGCCGCTATTACCGGGAAGCCGGCATCAGCTTTGTGGAGCCGGAAAACCGCCGCATCACCAAGGAAGTGCTGGTCGAGGACAAGAACGGCATCAAGCCCAACCCGGGTGACCATGTCCGTGCCACCATTACCCAGTACCCCAGTCGTGATCACCATGTACTGGTTCGGCTGGAAGAAATCATTGCGACCCCGGACCAGGCGGGCATGGAAATCGAAGTGGCCCTGCGCCGTTTCGAGATTCCCCATGTATGGCCGGACGGGGTAGAAGAGCAAGCCAATGCGTTTGGCGATAGCGTCCCCCACAAGGCCAAGGCCAACCGGGTGGATCTGCGTGACCTGCCGCTGGTGACCATTGATGGCGAGGATGCCCGCGACTTCGATGACGCGGTGTATGTGGAGCGTCGTCCCCGTGGCGGTTGGCGCCTGATTGTGGCCATCGCCGATGTGAGCCATTACGTGTATCCGGGCTCGGCGCTGGATAACGAAGCGGCCAAGCGCGGTAACTCGGTGTACTTCCCCAATCGGGTGATTCCGATGTTGCCGGAGGCGCTGTCCAACGGGCTGTGCTCCCTGAATCCCCATGTGGACCGACTCTGTCTGTATTGCGACATGACCATCTCGGCCAATGGCCGGCTGTCCGGTTTTGTGTTCCGTGAGGGCGTAATGCGTTCGCGTCACCGTCTCACCTACACCAAGGTGGGCGCGATGATCGAGGACCCGGAGTCCGAGTTGGCTCAGGAAACAGTGGCCAGTCTGGACGATGAGTCCCTGGACATGCTATGGGCCTATCACGAGATGTTCCTGGCCCTGCGCCGCCGTCGCGAAGAGCGGGGAGCCATCGACTTCGACAGTGAAGAAACCCGCATCATCTACGACGAAAACCACAAGATTGAAGGCATGGTGCCGGTGGTGCGCAATGTGGCACATATCATGATTGAGGAGGCCATGTTGGCCGCCAATATCTGTGCCGCCAAGCTGTTGGAAAAAGCCAGAGTGCCGGCCCTGTACCGTAACCATGAGCCGCCCAAGGAAGAGCGCCTGAGCAAGTTGCAGCAGTTCCTCGGGGGGCTGGGGCTGAGCATTGCCTGGTCCGAAGGGGCGCCGAAACCGGCGGTGTTCCAGCAGCTGCGCGAACAGATTCTGGAGCGCCCGGATCGCAACGTGATCCAGACCATGATGCTGCGCTCCATGACCCAGGCCAAATACGAAGCAGAGAACAAGGGCCACTTCGGGTTGGCCTACAAGGCCTATACCCACTTTACCTCGCCGATCCGGCGCTACCCGGATCTGCTGGTGCACCGGGCAATCCGTTATCTGATTCGCTCCGAGGGGCTGCCCGCCCATGTGGACAATCCAGGTAGCCTGCCGGAGATTCCGCGTCAGAAAATCCTGCCCTATAGTCAGGAAGACATGGTGGTGATCGGCGAACAATGCTCCATGACCGAACGCCGTGCGGATGAAGCCACCCGTGACGTGATTTCCTGGCTCAAGTGCCAGTTTATGGAGTCGCGCATCGGTGAAGTCTTCGAGGGGGTAATCAGCGGCGTGGCCAGCTTTGGCCTGTTTGTTCAGCTTAACGAGCTGCATATTGACGGGCTGGTGCATGTGGCCAACCTGGACAGCGATTACTACCACTTTGACGAAGTGAACATGAGCCTGAATGGCGAAAGCAGCGGGCGTCGCTTCAGTCTGGGCGACTCTGTCACCGTGCGGGTCGCGGCAGTGCATACCGAAGACCGCAAGATCGACCTGCAGCTGGAGTCGTCGACGCCGTCCCGCAAGGGGCGCCCCAAGGGCGGCAGCAAGGCGTCCGGTAAGGGCGCCGCCGGCCAGAGCAGCGGCAAGAAGGGGCTCTCCGAGCGGGAAAAGCTTGCCAAGGGCGATATCCCCAAGCCGAAGGCCAAGCGCAAGGGCCCGCCCCGTGGTAAAAAGGCGGCCCGGCGCAGCAAGAAGAGCTAGGTCTTCATTCTGCAGGAGCTTGCCTGCAAGCGATTTGCCACGCGTCGCTGGCGCGAATCGCTTGCAGGCAAGCTCCCACATTTCTCTTTTCCCACCGCGTGTAGCGTGGTGCGTGTAGCGTGCAGGCGTCCCAATGAGTAAAGCCCAGAAACCCCTGATGTATTCCGGCTTCCACGCAGTGGAGGCGCTGTTGCGCCATCGCCCCGAGGCGGTGCTGGAATTGTTTGTCCAGGACTCCCGCGCCGAGCGCGAGGAGCCGCGGCTGGAGGCCATGATTCGGGCCGCCAGGGATGTCGGGATTGCGGTCCAGCGGGCCCGCCGTGAGGTGCTGGAGAAGCATGCCGGTCCCCAGCATCAGGGGATTGTGGCGCGTGCCCGTCCGCGTCGTCCCGCAGATGAAAATGCGCTGCTGAAGTGGCTGGACGGCAAACCGGCCAATCCGTTTTTGCTGGTGCTGGAAAATGTCACCGACCCCCATAACCTCGGCGCCTGCCTGCGCAGTGCTGATGCTGCGGGGGTGCAGGCGGTGATTGTTCCCCGTCGTGGTGCAGCGGGTCTAACGCCGGTGGCGTGCCGTACCGCCGTGGGGGCCGCTGAGAGTCTGGCTTATTATGAGGTGGGTAACCTGGCGACCTTGCTGGACCAGCTCAAGGAGCGCGGGGTCCAGGTCGTCGGCACAGCGCTGGAATCACGAAGCACCTCCCTGTTCGATTTCCAGGCCCCGGATGCCCTGGCGGTGGTCATGGGCGCAGAGGGGGCTGGCTTGAAACGGCTGACTAAAGACAAGTGTGACCAGCTACTGGAAATTCCCATGGCGGGCGAGGTGCAAAGCCTGAATGTTTCCGTGGCGACAGGGGTGGTGTTGTTTGCTGTTTGTGCGCAGAAGAAGGGCGGGGGCAGTTAACAGTTAACAGTGAATAGTGAACAGTTGCGCGAGCAGCGGCTGTGCGGTTTTAAACGTATGAGGCCGCGCCCAACCATTGGGCGCGGCCTCATACGTTTAAACAGTCAAAACCCCAAGATCGCGACGCTGTTCACTATTCACTGTTAACTGTTCACTGCCTCACCGTAGTTCCGAGTGCCCCACAAACTGCTGTCGCGTCATGGTTGGAAGAGGTTGCCCGCTTTTGCTCGCGGCCATCTCCCGCTGCAAGCGAGCATTGTCCTGAAGAATGGATTCGGGGATATCCTCCTCCAGTGTGGGTTGAGGCAAATTTTCCGCCGACAGGGCCTTGTCCGCGAGCTGCTCCTGTTCAAGCGGGTCCAGCGGGAAGCTGATGTGGGTAGTGCGATCAAAGCGACGGAGCTCTCGGTACCTGGGTTGCTGATAGCCTTTGGCGTTACTGATGGCGGTGTCGAGGTCTTCCGGGCCTGTTACGTGATGCCAGTCATGCTCGTTCTCAGCAGCGGAACCGGAGAGGCTTTCACCTTTCTCCAGGCGTTTTTTCAGTTGCTCTCGTCGTGCTTGCCAGGCAAGGAGATCAGTTACAAATTGGTCTTGGCGCTGATACGAATGGATGTCCGGGCGCGGACCGGATGCATTATCCAGCGCCTCTTGCTGGGCCTCGCTCAGCCCGGGAGCCGCTAGCGCTGCCGGGGGGGCGATAGCCAAAAAGATCAGGACTGCCAGGCAGCACTGACGGACCCCTTGCATGACTAAAAATCTCCCTCAGCTGTCGCCTCAATAAAGTAAATGTCATCCGAGCTGTTCAGGTAGATGGTCAGATTGCCGTCAGTGTAAAGGTCGTCCAGTTGAGCCCGCTTCACGGGCTGGTAGGAGGCCTGTTCGGCTTGCCGTTCCTCATAAGGCAGCTGCTGGTAAGCGGTTTGTTCTTCGATCAGCTGTGCATTGCCGCCATCGTTCAGGCCCTCGAGCTGCATACCGACGACGGTCATGGGCAAAATCAGAGGTTCGTCGGTGCCGGCGTTGCCCAGCAGTGTGCGAAGGCGCTCAGAAGACAGGATGGGGGCAGTCAAGGGAGACAAGACAAAGCTTCTTGATGTGGAGCGGTCGTGCCAGGTGCGATGTGCCTGGTAGTCAATTTCCGGTATGCGCGGGGTTCGTTCCAACGCACTGTCGAGCGTTTCGGGCCCCTCGATGACGGTGGGGTCTGTGCTGGCGGAGTGCTGCGCCACGTAGTCCGTGGGGCAGACCTTGCGGTGGCTGGCCCGATCCCGGCTGGCCTGCTTGTATTTCATGATCTGGAGCAGGAAGTCCGTATAGTCCGGATAATCCTCCAGAATCGGTTTTTCCGGCACGGCCACGGGGCTGCCGCAGGGGGGCAGGGCGTCCTGTGCGTGAACAGGATTCAGCAAGCTAAGGCTGCACAGACCAAAGGCCAGGGCTCTGTAGTGCATGGTCGTATCCCGATTGTTGTTGTTTTCCTCTGTAGATCAGAGGCTTAGGGTAAACGACGCTTTTTGTAAGCGTTTGTAGCGTTTTTGTTTTCATTGAGGATACGTGGACTGTGCACCGTTGGCAATCCACACGGCTTGAGTTATCCGGGGCGAATGGGATAGAATCGCGCGCTTCCTGCATTCCGGTGGTTTCCGGGGGCAGGCCTCCTTGCTTCACCGCGGTGCCGACAGGCCCGGGGGAAGCTGATCTGACACCGTGAGGTGTCTCAACCGTAAGGAGCTAACATGCGTCATTACGAAGTTGTGTTCCTGGTTCACCCGGACCAGAGCGAGCAGGTGCCCGCCATGATCGAGCGTTACAGCGCGATCGTGACCGATGGCAAAGGCACTATCCACCGTGTTGAAGATTGGGGTCGCCGTCAGCTGGCCTACTCCATCAACAAGATCCACAAAGCCCACTATGTGATGTTGAACATCGAATGTGACGGCGAAACCCTGGCCGAGCTGGAAAACACTTTCCGCTTTAACGATGCCGTAATCCGTCACCTCGTGATTCGTCGCGACAACGCTATTACCGAGCCGTCGCCGCTGGCGAAGAACGATGAGAAGGAGGGGGCTGCCAGCTAATTTTGGAAATCAATTGCTGCGAACTCACCGGTATCGTCGCCAGCCTTGAAAAGGTGGCACTGACACCGGCAGGGGTACCCCGCCAACGGCTGTGGCTGGAGCATCGCTCCCGACAGCTGGAAGACGGCCACCCCCGCGAAGTCCAGGCCCGTATCGCCGTGATTCTGGCGGGCGGGATGACCCGACAGGCCCAGGGCCTGAAAGAGGGTCAGCGAATCAAGGTAACCGGATGCCTTAGCCGCGCTGGTTACAAGGGAGACGCCCGGGACCGACTGCAGCTGATTGCCCAGACGCTGGAACCTCTCAATCAGGATTAAACAGGAGATATCCAATGGCCCGTTTTTATCGCCGCCGCAAGTTCTGCCGCTTTACCGCGGAAGGTGTTGAGTACATCGATTACAAAGATCTCGACACCCTGAAAGCCTACATCACCGAAACTGGCAAAATCGTGCCCAGCCGTATCACCGGCACCAAGGCACGCTATCAGCGTCAGCTGGCCTCTGCCATCAAGCAGGCCCGCTACCTGGCGCTGCTGCCGTACACTGACAGCCACGACAGCTAAGCCGAGGGGACTACTATCATGCAAGTGATCCTGCTGGAAACTATCAAGAACCTGGGCGACCTGGGTGCTGTGGTTGACGTACGTTCCGGCTACGGCCGTAACTTCCTGATCCCTCAGGGCAAGGCTCTGCCTGCCACTAAAGCTAACCTGGCTGAAGTGGAAACCCGTCGCGCCGAGCTGGAAAAGCATGCTGCCGAGCAGCTGGCTGCCGCTCAGGAGCGTGGCGAGAAGCTGAATGAAGCTGCCGTCAGCATTGCCGCCAAGGCTGGTGATGAAGGCAAGCTGTTCGGCTCTGTCGGTACCCGTGATATCGCTGAAGCGATCACCGCTTCTACTGGTGTGGAAGTGGAAAAGGCGGAAGTGAAGCTGCCTCACGGTGCACTGCGCAACACCGGTGAGTTCGAAATCGACCTGGTGCTGCATGCCGACGTTACCGTTACCATCAAGCTGGCTGTGGTGCCTGCTGAGTAACGGATAACCGGTTTGCCCATTACTGGGTACGGTGACAGAATCAGGGCATTGTCCGCGAGGGCAATGCCCTTTTTCGTTTAAGAGCCGTTGAAAGTTGAAAGTCCAAAAGAGCAGCTCCGCCCTGAGTTGGTCGCGAGGGCTGGGTGCCGTATGTCGCGATCCTCCAGCTTTCACGTTTGCTGCGTGCCTTGATCGGGTTTCAACTTTAAACTTCAACTTTCAACTCACAGTCCCCTGAGTGCTGGTATTCCCCATGAACGAACCCGTATCGCTGGATAAACATCTGCCTGAAAGCCTGAAGGTGCCACCGAATTCGGTAGAGGCCGAACAGGCGATCCTGGGAGGCCTGTTGCTCAATAACAGCGCCTGGGATGATGTGGCTGAACGAGTCGGAGCACGGGACTTCTATCGCAAGGCCCATCGCCAGATCTTCGAGGTCATCGCGCAACTGGTAGAGGAAGAAAACCCTTGTGACCTGGTGACGGTATCCCAGGCGCTGACCCAGTTGGGGCAGCTGGACGACATTGGCGGCATGACCTACCTGTCCGAGCTGGCGCGCAATACTCCCAGTGCTGCGAACATCACCGCCTACGCGGAAATTGTGCGCGAGCGCAGCATCCTTCGTCAGCTGATCAATGTGTCTCATGATGTGGCGGAAAGTGCTTTCAATACGGAAGGTCGCAAGTCGCTGGAAATTCTCGACAAGGCCGAGTCCGCCATTTTCGAGATTGCCGAGCAGCAGAAAAAAGGCTCTGGCCCCCAGGACATCAAGTCGGTTCTGAAGAAGACCGTGGATCGTATTGATGAGCTGTACAAGAACAAGAGCGCGATCACCGGTGTGACCACGGGCTTTGACGAGCTGGACAAGATGACCGGTGGTTTGCAGCCCGCGGATATGGTGGTTATCGCCGGCCGTCCTTCCATGGGTAAAACCACCTTTGCCATGAATCTGTGTGAAAACGTGGCGATCAAGGCCGGCAAGCCGGTGCTGGTGTTCTCCATGGAAATGCCCGCAGAATCCATTGTCATGCGGATGCTGGCCTCGCTGGGGCGAATCAACCAGACCGCCGTGCGCTCCGGGCAGCTGGAAAAAGACGACTGGCCACGGGTAACCTCGGCGATCCACATGCTCAGTGAGCAAAAGTTCTTTATCGATGACACCCCGGCGCTGAGCCCCCTGGAAATGCGGGCCCGCGCACGTCGGGTGGCTCGCGAGTGTGGCGGCGAGCTGGGAGCAATCATGGTCGATTACCTGCAGCTGATGCAGGTGCCGGGGGTGGATAACCGGGTCAACGAAATTTCGGAGATTTCCCGCTCGCTGAAAGGGCTGGCCAAAGAACTGAACTGCCCGGTGCTGGCCCTGTCCCAGTTGAACCGTTCCCTTGAACAGCGCCCCAACAAGCGCCCGGTGATGTCGGATCTTCGTGAATCCGGGGCCATCGAGCAGGACGCGGATTTGATCACCTTTCTCTATCGCGATGAGGTGTACAACAAGGAAACCAACGAGAAGGGCGTGGCAGAAGTGATCATCGGCAAGCAGCGGAATGGTCCTATCGGTACCGTGCGCCTGGCATTTTTGGGGCAGTACTCGCGCTTTGATGATCTGGCGCCAGAGTATTACGCCCAGCTGTCTGCAATGGATGAGTGATTGCGTTGCACGATTCAAACGGCAAGTTAGCGGGTCAGTGTAGGGCAAGCCTTGATACGGGTTTGCACGGGAGCCGTGTGTAATGCGGGGCACCCGGGTGGAGATTCGCACAGCCGCATTGGCGCACAACGCCGGCCGTGCCCGGAGACTTGCCGGTGACGCTGAGCTCTTTGCCATGGTCAAGGCCAATGGTTATGGGCACGGGCTGCTTACGGCAGCGCAGGCCATGGCGCCGGCGGTAGAGGGCTTTGGCGTTGCCGTGATGGAAGAGGCCGTGGCGTTGCGGGATAGCGGCATCGCCGGGCCGATCTTGGTGGCGGAAGGCTTCTTTGATGCGGATGAACTGGAACACGCGCGGCGGCGTTCGCTGGAGGTGGTGGTCCACTCGCTCTGGCAGGTTCAGTTGCTGCTGGCAAAGCCGGCACCTACCCGCATCTGGTTGAAGCTCAATACGGGGATGAACCGGTTGGGCCTGCGCCCGGAATGGGCGCTGCAGGCGGCAGAGCAGTTGGCGGCAGCGGGCATGAAGCCGCTGGGTATCATGAGCCACTTCGCCTGTGCTGATGACGCCACGGATAGCGTTTCTGAAAAGCAGCTTCTGTTGGCCGCAGAGGTGGCACAGCGTCTGCAATTGCCACTGTCCACGGCCAATTCCGCGGCGCTGATTCGCTACCCCCATGCCCGTGGGCAACGGGTTCGCCCCGGAATCATGTTGTACGGATCCTCGCCGTTTGACTGGCAAAGTGCCAGCGAGCTGGACTTGCAGGTCAGTCACCGCTTCAGTGCCCGCCTGATTGCGATCAACGAGATTCAGCCCGGCGAGTCCGTGGGTTACGGGGCAACCTGGACCGCGGCCCGTGCGGGGCGTGTCGGCGTGGTGGCGGTCGGCTACGGGGATGGCTATCCCCGTCATGCTCCCAGTGGCACCCCGGTGGCGGTCAACGGGCAGCCCACGATACTGGTCGGTCGTGTCTCCATGGATATGCTGACCATCGACCTGAACGGGATTGATGCACAGGTGGGCGATGAAGTGGAACTGTGGGGCGATGCGGTAGCGGTGGATGCGGTGGCGAAGGCCTGTGGCACCATCAGCTATGAATTGTTCTGTCAGATCACCGCACGTCCGGCACGTATTGTCGTTTAATCCGAAGGCCGCAACGCGAAACGGTTTGTTCGCACCTCAAGAGGTACGACTGCCGTGGCCTTGTAGACACCTCTCCCGGAGAGGTGGGCCCGCTGTTTTGACACGGGTTGAGTTGAAAGTTCAAAGTTTAAAGTTGAAAAGCGCGAGCGGTGTTTTGATGCCAAATGATGAGCGTCTGAGCCGCGCCGTGACCTTGTACACAAAAGGCGGCGGTTTTTTTACTTTGAACGCATTGCTCAACCCTAATCATGAATCGTGGGCATGGCTTGCCAGTGCGGCAAGGTCCTGGCCTGCGCTTCAACTTTACACTTTGAACTTTCAACTGGGTTCCCATGGCCAAGAAAAAAGTCGCTTTTGTCTGCACGGAATGTGGTGGAGATACGCCGAAATGGCAGGGGCAGTGCCCCTCCTGCGGTGCCTGGAATACCTTGCAGGAATTCGTTCACGACCCGGCTACTCCTGCGTCAAAAGGGGCGGGTAGCCGTGGTGGTTTTAGCGGTCAGCTCTCAGAGGTGCAAAACCTCAACGACATTGTGCTGGAGGAAACGCCGCGCATTGGTTCCGGTATGGGGGAGCTGGATCGGGTGCTGGGCGGTGGTCTGGTACCGGGGTCGGCCATTCTGATCGGGGGGCACCCGGGCGCGGGAAAATCCACCCTGTTGTTGCAGACCCTGTGCAAGCTGGCGGACACCCAGAAGTCCCTTTACATCACTGGTGAGGAATCGCTCTCCCAGGTGGCCATGCGCGCGGATCGTCTGAAATTACCCAAGGACAAGTTGCGACTGGCGGCGGAAACCGATGTGGAGCAAATCCTTGAGCTGGCCCGCAAGGAGCAGCCGCGGATTCTGGTGGTGGATTCCATCCAGGTTATGTATCTCTCAGCGCTGCAATCTGCCCCCGGCAGTGTGGCTCAGGTCCGGGAATGTGCCGCTGCGTTGACGCGTTTCGCCAAGCAGACGGGCACGGTGTTGTTGCTGGTGGGGCATGTGACCAAGGACGGAACCCTGGCTGGCCCCAAGGTGCTGGAACACATGATCGATTGTTCGCTGATGCTGGAAGGATCTACGGATTCCCGTTTCCGGACGCTGCGGGGCTTGAAAAACCGCTTTGGGGCGGTGAATGAACTGGGTGTCTTTGCCATGACGGGCGAAGGCCTGAAAGAAGTGAAAAACCCCTCGGCAATTTTCCTTAACCGTGCCGACGAGATTGCTTCGGGATCACTGGTGACGGTGGTCTGGGAGGGTACGCGTCCGCTGCTGGTTGAGTTGCAGGCGCTGGTGGATGCTTCCCACTTTGGTAACCCCCGCCGGGTTTGTGTCGGCCTGGAGGGGAACCGGCTGGCCATGTTGCTGGCGGTGCTGCATCGCCATGGCGGCATTCAGGTGGGCGACCAGGATGTGTTCATGAATGTGGTGGGCGGTGTGAAGGTGACGGAAACCGCAGCGGACCTGGCGCAGGTGCTTGCCATTGTCTCCAGCTTCCGCGACCGGGCACTGGAGCGGGAACTGGTGGTCTTCGGTGAGGTGGGGCTGTCCGGTGAGATTCGTCCGGTACCCCAGGGGCAGGAGCGTCTCCATGAGGCGGTGAAACATGGCTTCAAGAAAGCGATTGTGCCAAAAGCGAACCTGCCCAGGAATTTGCCGGAGGGGGTGGAGGTGATTGGGGTGAGCAATGTGGCGCAGGCGCTGGAATACCTCTAAGAGCAGTTAATAGTTAACAGTGAATAATTAATAGCTAAAAACTTGAAACCCCTCACGAGGCAGGTGAAAGGGGGATGTTTTGCAGGAGGCTCAACGTGTTGAGCGAAGGAACGCGCGCAGGGCGTCCCGCTACTGTTTGTTCAACTTCCAGTTGTAGTCCAGGTGGCGGATGGTGATGTCATCATTTTTCATCAACTGCCGTTTTTCTTCCGGTACCCCTAGTTTATCGGCGTAGGGCAGCAGGTATTCTGCCAGGCTGCCGGCGGCGTTTTCGAAATCTTCTTCGTACCAATCAAAAATTTTCGATACTTCCAAGGCGTTTTTGTCGGCGTTGAACCGGTTGCGTTGTTTGTCACTGAGGAATTTTCTGGTGCTGTCTTCCAGCTGGGCCTCCAGGTTGTCGGCGGTATAAGCCTCCGGGCGCAGGGCAGGGCAGCCGATGGAGGCGCAGTTCACCGCGAAGTGAATGCGCGGGTCCAACAAGTCCGGGTTGCCGCGGATCATTTCGTGCTCCAGTTCGTCAAGAGTACGTGCTTTGCCGAGCAGGAAAATGAACTCCTTGTCCCAGGGACCGGAAAGGAAATTGCCGATATCACGAATGGAGTCCGGTGTGTCTTCAAGCAGGATCAGCTTGATGGTGTAGGCGTTATAGGCATTGATCAGAAAAGCCAGCTTCTCATCACGGCTGAAATCCTTGAAGCCCCGTATGGAAACCCCTGACAAACTCTCCAGGTAAGCGTCGAGTTGCTCCTGATCGCGGCGCATGCCGGCATAGTCTACGGCGGTTGCCACGCCACCGCGCAGGGGGGCGACATGCTCGGCAAGCAGTGTATTCCAGCCGCTGTGGTCGAAGGCCAATAATGGTCCGCTGACGATCAGCAGGACGATTTGAAGCATCATGCGCATGGTCGTCTCCCTTGGTATCCAATTTCTCAATGTTCTTCCCTTGTGGCTTGTGGGTGCACCGAGTGAATTACCGGCGCCAGGCGTGCAGTTTTTCTACCCAGCGTAGCAGGCCTTCCGGCTTGCGGGCTTTTTTCCATTCGCCTGCGGCGAATTTGTTGGCCTCGGCCATAGTCGGGTAGATGTGAATGGTGCCAAGGATCTTGTTCAGGCCCAGTCCGTGTTTCATGGCCAGCACATACTCGGCAATCAGCTCGCCGGCGTGCTGGCCGACAATGGTAACCCCGAGAATCTTGTCGCTGCCTTTGGCGGTCAGCACTTTCACATAGCCCAAGTCTGCACTGTCGGCGATGGCCCGATCCAGGTCATCGATGCCGTAGCGGGTAACCTCATGCTCGATCCCTTGCTCGATAGCTTCCTGCTCATTGATGCCCACACGAGCCACTTCCGGGTCGGTAAAGGTGCACCAGGGGATCACGCGATAATCCACCTTGAACGATTTAAGAAATCCAAACAGGGCATTCACCGCGGCATACCAGGCCTGGTGAGAGGCGGTATGGGTGAACTGGTAAGGGCCAGCCACATCGCCGCAGGCATAAATATTCGGGTAGCGGCTTTGCAGTCGCTCGTTGGTCTGGAGGGTCCCATTGGTGTCGGTGGGCAGCTGAAGGGCATCGAGGCCCAGTCCGTCGGTGTTGGCTTTGCGGCCAACGGCCACCAGCACCTGATCGAAGGGCAGGGCGCTTTCCTGGCCATCCTGCTCCACGTATAGAACCTTCTCGCCATTGTCGTGGCAGAAGCGCACGGCCTTATGATTGGTCAGCACGGTGACGCCACTGTCCTGCAGAGAGCGGGTCACGATCCGGCTGGCTTCCTCGTCCTCACGGATCATCAGTCGAGGCAGCATTTCCACCTGGGTGACATCGCTGCCCAGTCGCGCAAAGGTCTGCGCAAGTTCGCAACCGATGGGGCCGCCACCCAGTACCAGAAGGCGTTTGGGTTGTTCCTCTAGCTGCCACAGGTTATCGGAGGTAAGAATGTCCATCTTTTCGATGCCGGGGATGGGCGGCACAAAGGGGCGGGCGCCGGTGGCGATAATGATGCTACGGGCGGTGAGTGTTTCGACCTGGTCGCCGTTGCGGATTTCCACTTCCCATGGGGAGACAAGGCGTGCCTCTCCCTGGCGGCAATCCACCCCCAGTTCGGTGTAGCGCTCCACGGAATCGTGGGGTTCGATCGTCTCGATGACCTTGTGTACCCGTTTCATCAGACGAGGGAAGTGAAACTGGCTGGAGATGCTGTCAAAACCGTATTGGTCTGCCTGTTTGTCGTGGTAGGCGACCCGGGCGCTTTTGATCAGTGCCTTGGAGGGAACGCAGCCCGTATTGAGGCAGTCGCCGCCCATCTTGTGTTTCTCGATCAGGGTGACTTTGGCTTTTACCATGGCGGCAATGTAGGCACTCACCAGGCCTGCGGAGCCGGCACCAATGACGATCAGATTACGGTCAAAGGTTTTGGGTTTGCGCCAGCCGGCGTAAACCTTGCGGGCTTGCAACCGTGCCATGATGGCCTTGGCGATCCACGGGAAAATCCCGAGCAGGACAAAGGCGCCCAAGAGTTGTGGAGAAAGCAGGCCGCCAAGGCTGTCGATTTGCCCAAGCTGGGTGCCCGCATTCACGTACACAGCGGTGCCGGCCAGCATGCCAATCTGGCTGACCCAGTAAAATGTGCGTGTCTTGATGGGGGTCAGCCCCATGACCAGGTTGATCACAAAGAACGGAAAGGCAGGCACCAGCCGCAGGGTGAAAAGGTAAAAGGCGCCTTCCTTTTCGATGCCCTGATTGATTTTTTTCAGGCGCTCGCCGAAGCGTTGCTGCACGGTATCCCTGAACAGAAAACGGGAGGCCAGAAAGGCCAGGGTGGCGCCAATGGAAGAGGCAAATGACACCAGCACCAGCGCAACGGCAAAACCGAACAGGGCGCCGGCGGCGAGGGTCATGATGGCGGCGCCGGGCAGGCTCAGAGCCGTTACCGCGACGTAAGCGGCAAAAAACGCCCCCAGCACCAGCGCGGGGTTGTCGGCATACAGGGCATCAAAGGCGCCTTGCTGCTCTTTCAGATACTCCAGGCTAAAAAACTGCCCCAGATCGAAGATAAAGTAGCTGGCAACGAGCGCGGCGATGATGACAACTAACAGCGCTTTTTTGAGGTTCATGGGGCGTCCTTGGTTAGTAAAAGTCGTGCTCGCATGGCGATTCAGCAGCAGCTGGCCGCGCCGCTATCTTCATTGTCCTCAAAAGGGACATTCAATCCGCAGCCTTCAAAGATGCCGTAGTGCGTATCGAAGTGTCCGATAAAGTCGAAGTGTTCCGCAAAACGACTTTGTTCCAGCATGAGCCAGGTGTTGCCGCAGACCGGGAAAACTTTGCCGGTTTCGATAATGTGATGGTCGTCGAGCATGAAGGCATGCGGGCAGTTTTCCAGGGTGCCCTTGTAGACCACCGCCTGGCCGTAGTCTTCGCAGGCAGGCTCCAGGTTGTCGATGTTAAACAAGCGGTAGGTGGCGGAGTAAAAGCGAATGCGGCCAAGCTTTCTCTCTATGGCCGGGTTTTCAATGGTGAGGCGACGTGATTCCACCAGGCGCGGGTCGGCAAAGCCGCAGCGTTTGCCAAGATTGATAAAGTCATTCCAGTAGAGCGCGCCGGAAAGGCACTCCCCGTAGAGTACGGGATCATTTACCAGTGCGACAGGTACCCGCCGGTCAGCATAGACGTCGGAGAAATAAAACTCGCCGCCCGGTTTGAGCAAGCGTTTCACATCCCTGAGCACTTTTGCCTTGTCGGTGCTCAGGTTGATTACACAGTTGGAGATGACGATATCAAAATAGCCGTCTTCCAGATCCAGGGTGTCGAGCGCTTCAATGTAGCCTTTTAAAAAGCGCACATTGCTGTTGGTGTAACCGAATGCGTCACGATGATAATCCTGGTGACGGCGGGCGACCTCCAGTTGTTCGTCGGTCATGTCGACGCCGACGACTTCGCCCTGCTCCCCGACCAGTGCAGACAGCAGGTATACATCGCGACCAGAGCCGGAACCCAGATCCAGAATGCGCATCCCCTGGAGTTGTTCGGGGGCCACCAGTCCGCAGCCATAGTAGCGGCTGACGACCTCGTCATGCAGACGGGCAAGCAGGGGTTTCAAGTGTTCGGGGGGCGCCTGATCGCAACAGGCATTGGTTTGCAGGTCGGCACTGGATTGCAGCTGCTTGCCATAGTAATCCTGAACATCTTCGCGCATTGCGAGGGCTCCTGAGTCGCGTGTGTGGGTTCTCAAAATGGATGCCGCTGATGCATGAACGTTACAGCGATAGCTTCCAGAATGACTCAGTAGTCTGGCCGCGACAAGCTAAAGGGTGCGTGAACATGGTGCGGACGTGATGCCGCCGGAGCGACTTGGTCGCGCATTAGCGGAACTGCTGATCAAGGCTCAGCAAGGTGTCATGTTCACGCAGCAGGTAAAGTGCCAGGCACGCTGCCAGCATGGGCCAGGCGGCAAAGAACAGCAGGTGGTCGAACGGATCAAGGTACTGGCGCCATGAGGAAAAGGTGGAGCCCGCATGCATTAGCAGTATGGCTCCGTAGCTGTACCGGCGCAGCGCTCCCGCCGCAAATGCCAAAACAATAACAAGTTGCAGGCAGGCCAGCACTGTAAGGGCCTCGCCTCCGAGTCCCTCGAGGCCATAAAACTTGGCGAACACTTTCCCGGTGTGGGCGGGGTTGATGAATTTATCAAGTGTCCACATGAACATGACCACGAATACCCCGATACGGAGTGAGAGCAACGAGATAGCGAGTTTGCGTTCCATTGAATTCCTTGTCAGTCAACAAAGGGAATGCGGCTGCTGCTCGGTCGTGTCTGGAAACGGCTAATTCCCTGGGGAATCGATCTTCTTCAGGATGCGTTTCGTCTGTTCATCGTCCAGGGGCTGGGGCTCATGGGGCAGGCTGGTCACCAAAGCATTTAGCTGCCGGATGTAGCGCCGGCAATGGTGGCACATAATCAAATGCAGACGCATGGCAAGGCGCTCTCGCCAGCTTAATGGCATGCCATCCACGAGGGCGTCTGCTTTTTCAACGACCTCTTTGCACTTCAGCATTCGCCTGTCTCCTGGAAATGGTCCACCAGCTCGAACAGCCTGGCACGGGCACGGTGTAGCAGCACACGGACATTGGATGCACTGATATCCAGCATGTTACAGATGGCATCGAAATCCATGCCTTGCAGATCCCGTAGTTCCAGCACCAGACGCTGATTTTCCGGCATTCTCTCAAGACATCTTGCCATGCAGTGACGAAGTTCATCACGGGTTAACAGGGCGTCCGGCCCGCCGAGATCCCATTGTCTGGGGCCATCCTGCCAGTGTCCGCCTTCTCTGAAACGGTGCGCCAGAGGGTCTTCTTCGCTGGTGGGGTCGAACTGAATCTCCCGACCCTGCTTGCGGAGCATCATGCGAGCCTGATTGATGACAATGCGTGTTAACCAGGTTCTTAATTGACTGCGTCCCTCGAATTTGCCAATTGCGCGATGAATGGCAATCCAGGCATCTTGCACGGCCTCTTCGGCATCGGCATGGGAGAGCATGCTGCGTGCTGTGGCAAGCAGGTAGTTATGCTGGTGTTGTACCAGTTGAGCGAAGGCTGTGTTGTCCCCTCGCTGCAGCCGGGCGACGAACTTCGGGGCGTCAATATCCAAGGCTAGTCCTCGCTCAGTATCGAAGCCGGATCGTCGTCGCCGTCTTCGCCCTGATGCAGGGCGACCAGACGACGCAAGTGCTGCATGACATCCACATCGGGTCGTTCGAAGTGGATACCTACCTCCATGGCTGCCTGGCGAATCACCCTGCCAGGCAGAGTGAGGGTCAGGTCGCTGTCATCAAAGGCAATCTGCAGCGTTACCGAAGCGTCGTCAGGGAGAGCGAGAGGGGTGGTGCAGATCACTCGAGCCCCGGAAATGGAGATATCCTGGAGCTCAACATCGTGACGGTCCTGCTCAAACAGCAGCTCCGCCTCTCCGTCGAAATCGACACGTCCGGCTCTGCGCCTTTCATTCATGAGCGACTGTCCTGATCAGATCACCGCAATGGCTTCTTGCCTGCCGCTGAAAAGCCACTTGCAGGCTCAGCGCAGCCAGAAAGATGCAGCTATTGTGTTTTGTTGCGACGAACATGGTCGTTCCCTTTCCTGGCGGCAGAGCGCAGCAGCTGCGCTCCGGCTCCCCGGGGGCTTCCCGGCTGCCCCATAGAAAGGGCGAACCCGCTTGCTAGACATCAATTCGCTTGTACTTCATGCGCTTGGGCTGCAAGGCTTCATCGCCCAGCTGCTTGCGCTTGAACTCTTCGTACTCGGTGTAGGAGCCTTCAAACCACTCCACTTTAGCATCCCCTTCAAAGGAAAGGATGTGGGTGGCGACACGGTCCAGGAACCAGCGATCGTGAGAAATGACAATGGCACAGCCGGGGAATGCCAGCAGGGCTTCTTCCAGAGCCCGCAGGGTTTCCACGTCCAGATCGTTGGTGGGCTCATCGAGGAGCAGCACATTGGCGCCCTGCTTGAGCAGTTTGGCCAGGTGCAGACGGTTGCGCTCACCACCGGACAGGTCGCCGACCCGCTTCTGCTGGTCGCCGCCCTTGAAGTTGAAGCGGCCCAGGTAGGCACGGCTGGGGACTTCGTAGTTGCCGATGCGCAGGATATCGTTGCCGTCGGACACTTCTTCCCACACGGTCTTCTTGCCTTCCAGGTCTTCGCGGCTCTGATCCACGTAGGCCATCTGCACAGTTTCACCGGTGGTGATTTCGCCCTTGTCCGGGGTTTCCTGGCCCGCCAGCATGCGGAACAGGGTGGTCTTACCGGCCCCGTTGGGGCCGATGATGCCGACGATGGCGCCGCGTGGCACCTTGAAGCTCAGGTCTTCGTAGAGCAGCTTGTGGTCGAATTCCTTGGCCACCCCGTTCAGCTCAAAGACCTGCTCACCGAGACGCTCGCCGGGCGGGATATACAGTTCCTGGGTCTCGTTGCGCTTCTGGAATTCCTGACTGGCCAGTTCCTCGAACGCCGCCACACGGGCCTTGTTCTTGGCGCGCCGGCCTTTCGGGTTCTGGCGCACCCACTCCAGTTCCTTTTCCACGGTCTTTCGGTGGGCGGATTCAGACTTGGCTTCCTGCTCCAGACGCTGTTCTTTCTGCTCCAGCCAGGAGGAATAGTTCCCCTTCCAGGGAATCCCTTCGCCGCGGTCCAGTTCCAGAATCCACTCACAGGAGTTATCGAGGAAGTAACGGTCGTGGGTTACTGCCACCACGGTGCCGGGGAATTCGTGCAGGAAACGCTCCAGCCAGGCTACGGATTCGGCATCCAGATGGTTGGTCGGTTCGTCCAGCAGCAGCATGTCCGGGGCGCTCATGATCAGGCGGCACAGAGCCACGCGGCGGCGTTCCCCCCCGGACAGGTTCTTGACGCTGGCGTCCCACGGCGGCAGACGCAGGGCGTCGGCGGCGATCTCCAGTTTGCGCTCCAGGTTATGGGCGTCACTGGTTTCAATGATGGCTTCGAGCCGGGCCTGCTCGGCGGCCAGCTTGTCAAAATCCGCGTCTTCCTCGGCATAGGCGGCATACACCTCTTCCAGGCGTTGCTGTGCCTCCAGGATCTCGGACAGGGCCTCTTCCACGATTTCACGGACGTTTTTGTTCGGGTCCAGTTCCGGCTCCTGGGGCAGGTAACCGATGTTGGTGCCCGGCTGCGGCCGTGCTTCACCCAGGAAATCCTTGTCCACCCCGGCCATGATCTTGAGCAGGGTGGATTTACCCGACCCGTTCAGGCCCAGTACGCCGATCTTGGCGCCGGGGAAGAACGACAGGGAAATGTCTTTGAGGATGTGCTTCTTCGGCGGGACAACCTTGCCCACCTTGTCCATGGTGAAGATGTACTGGCTCATAAACTCCGACCGCAATGTCGTTAAGTGTGCGGGGATGGGCGCAGCAGCCGCGAACCCCGGCGGAATGGCGCCTAAGCTAACGGAAAGCGCCCTCAAGTGAAAGGCCGCAGGGTCCATTGCGCGGCGGTTTTGGCCGCGCGTTGAGCATGAGACGACCGGCCAGTTCCCATGAGGCGTCTTCATGTGTCTTTATGGCCGGTTTTGGTTAGAATACGCGCCCCTGAATCCACCAATGACTGCGTAGGGTAGCCCATGTTCCCGAAATCCATGTCCATCGCCGAGTTTGATCCTGAAATCCAGGCCGCCATCAAGGCCGAGGAAGTCCGTCAGGAAGAGCACATCGAGCTGATTGCCTCTGAAAACTATGCCTCCCCGCGGGTCATGGAAGCCCAGGGCTCCGTACTGACCAACAAGTACGCCGAAGGCTACCCGGGCAAGCGCTACTACGGTGGTTGCGAGAATGTGGATGTGGTTGAGCAGCTGGCGATCGACCGTGCCTGTGAACTGTTCGGGGCCGATTGGGCCAACGTGCAGCCGCACTCCGGTTCTCAGGCCAATGCCGCGGTCTACATGGCCGTCCTGCAGGCGGGGGATACCGTGCTGGGCATGAGCCTGGACGCGGGTGGTCACCTGACCCACGGTGCCAAGCCGAACTTCTCCGGCAAGACCTATAACGCCATCCAGTATGGCCTGGACAACGAGACCGGCCTGATCGACTACGCGCAGGTAGAAAGCCTGGCTCGTGAGCACAAGCCGAAGATGATCGTGGCCGGTTTCTCTGCCTACTCGCAAGTGGTGGACTGGCAGCGTTTCCGTGACATTGCCGACGAAGTGGGCGCGATCCTGCTGGTGGACATGGCCCACGTGGCCGGTCTGGTCGCTGCGGGTGTGTACCCGAGCCCGGTGGGCATTGCCGATATCACCACCACCACCACTCACAAGACCCTGGGCGGTCCCCGTGGTGGCCTGATCATGGGCAAGGCCAACGAAGAGATTCAGAAGAAGATCAACTCTGCGGTTTTCCCGGGTGGTCAGGGTGGCCCGCTGGAGCACGTGATTGCCGCCAAGGCGATCTGTTTCAAGGAAGCCATGCAGTCTGACTTCAAGGGCTACCAGGAGCAGGTCGTCAAGAACGCCCAGGCCATGGCCGGCGTGTTCATCGAGCGGGGTTTTGACGTGGTCTCCAACGGCACCGAGAACCACCTGTTCCTGCTCAGCCTGATCAAGCAGGACATCACCGGTAAAGATGCCGACGCGGCCCTGGGTCGTGCCAACATCACCGTGAACAAGAACGCCGTGCCCAACGACCCGCGTTCCCCGTTCGTCACCTCCGGTCTGCGGATCGGCTCCCCGTCCATCACCCGTCGCGGCTTCAACGAAGCTGACGCCAAAGAGCTGGCCGGCTGGATCTGCGACATCCTCGACAATATGGGCGATGAGTCTGTGATTGACGCTGTTAAGGGTAAGGTGAAGGAAATTTGTGCGCGTTTGCCGGTTTACGAGCGCTGAGATTAGTGAACAGTTAACAGTGAAAAGTTAACAGCTAAAAGCAGAAAAAACGGGGGTCATGGATGACGGACCGGTTTGTGGCGCGGGAGAAATCCCGCGCTTTTGCGTTGCGGGTAGTAAAAAGTTTCCAGTATCTGCAAACGGTAAAGAAGGAATATGTGCTCAGTAAGCAGTTGCTGCGCAGCGGAACGGCCATTGGCGCTCTGGTGAGAGAGGCGGAGTATGCCGAGAGCCGGGATGATTTTATTCATAAGATGCACATTGCCTTGAAAGAGGCCAACGAAACGGATTACTGGATTGATCTGTTGTCGGACTCGGGTTACTTCAATGAGCTTGCAGGTGATTCTTTGCAGGCAGATTGTCGCGAGCTGTTGCGGTTGCTGATAGCCATTATCAAAACGACAAAAAGTCGAAGATAATGGGTGTTTCGCTATTAACTGTTCACTGTTAACTATTCACTGAGGTTTGTATGTATTGCCCATTCTGCTCAGCCCAGGACACCAAGGTGATTGATTCCCGTCTGGTTGCCGATGGTGGGCAGGTGCGTCGGCGGCGGGAGTGTTTGAGCTGTAATGAGCGTTTTACCACGTTCGAGACCGCTGAGTTGGTGATGCCCCGGTTGGTGAAGTCCGACGGCACTCGCCAGCCGTTTGATGAGGCCAAGCTGCGCGCAGGGATGCTGCGGGCGCTGGAGAAGCGGCCGGTGAGCATGGAAGATCTGGAAGCGGCGATCAGCCGGGTCTGCCACCGCCTGCGAGCCACGGGCGAGCGGGAGCTGCCGGCCAGGGAGCTGGGTGAATTCGTGATGGAAGAGCTGCAACAGCTGGACGATGTGGCCTATGTCCGTTTTGCCTCTGTTTACCGCAGCTTTCAGGATATTTCCGAGTTCTCAGCTGAGGTGGATCGTCTGCGCAGCAAGGGCGGCAGTCGTGACGAGGATCAGGCAAAATAGGGTTTCAGCCCATTCTGACAGGGCCGCATGGCTGCAACGGTGCCCCTGACGCCGTTTCTGTTGCCTGCATCAGTGATTTCCGGCCAGGTATTTTGCCTTGCCATGGGGTGGGTCACCCGCTGATTCCACTTCCTTGCAGCCACTGTGCAAGCAATAAATACAAAGGGATACCGGCCAGAACATTAAACGGGAAAGTGATGCCGAGTGATGCTGCCATGGAGAGGGTTGCATTGGCCTGCGGCAGGGCCACGCGCATTGCTGCAGGGACGGCAATGTAAGATGCGCTGGCGCCCAGCACGGCCAGCAGGGTAATTCCCCCAACGGAGAGTCCCAGTCCGTGTGCGAGTAATCCGCCAAGGGTGCCGGCCAGCAGTGGCATAAACACCCCGAAGGCTGCCAGAAAAGGGCCGTCCTGTTTGAGCGCGCCAAGCTGTTCGGTCGTGATCAGTCCCATTTTCAGCAGGAACAGGGCCAGCACACCCTGAAACAACTCCATGAAAAACGGCGACACTTTCGTGAGTGTGTCCCCCGAAAAAGCGCCGATCAGCAGACCTCCCACCATTACAACAATGCCAGGGCTGAGCAGTGTCTCGTGTGCCAGCTCGCGGTTGGCAATGCCTGCAGACAGCCCTTTGGCCAGCAGCAGGCCGACGATAATGGCGGGAATCTCCAGTAGCACTACAAACAAGGGGAAATAGGCTTCATAGCTGACGCCGCTGGCATCGAGAACGGCGACGGCGACGGCGTAGGTGGCGACGCTGACACTGCCGTAATGGGCTGCAATAGCCGCAGCGTTGGTCCGGTCGAGCCCGCCAATGTGTCGCAGCAGCGGGAACGCCAGCAACGGCAGGACGGCCCCAAAACTGATCACCAGAAGCGATTGCACGATGATTCGTGCGTCGGCGTGTTCAGCCAGAGCGGCACCGCCTTTTAATCCAATGGCCAGCAGCAGGAACAGCGTGAGGCTTTGGTAGAGGCTGGTGGGGAAAGGGATCCTGACTTTCAATACTCCGGCGATCAGTCCTGCCACGAAGAACAGCACTACGGCATCAAGCTGCATGGTTGTCAGTCTCCGTGAGGGGGAGAGCGCTCACCGAGGGTTGGCGACCGGTCAGCCAGGCGAGAGGCAGCAATACGATCCCGATGACGGCCAACGGTAAGCCGTCATGGTGATTGAGGACCAGTACGGCGGCAAGGAAGAGGTTGAGCAGGGCGACCAGGCTGATAAAAAGGCGTTGGCGGGTGAGCTGTGACATGGGGCCTCCAATAGTAAGCGGGGCCATTATCAATAGATTGAATGTTAGATAAAAATAGATACTATCTAGCTTTTATATAGATAAGGATCTATGAATGAGCCGGCTTCATGCCCGTGTGGGAACGCTGAGACAGTTGGAAATTCTGCTGGCGGTTCACGAGGCGGGCAGCGTGACAGGCGCCGCGTCTGCCTTGCATCTTACCCAGCCGACCGTGTCGGCCCAGCTGCACAAGCTTGCCGATGCCATGGGGGTTGCCTTGTATGAGCAGCACGGCCGCAAGTTGCGTTTTACGGATGCCGGGCTGGCTGCTGTGGCCTCCGCGAGGCGGGTGATGGAGGAGTTCGCGCTGCTGGATATGACCTTGGCGGACCTGCGTGGCCTTAAAGCGGGGACGCTGCGGTTGTCAGTGGTTACCACAGCCAAATATTTTGTCCCCCATCTACTGGGCCCTTTTTGTCAACGTTATCCCGGTGTCGACGTCTCTTTTCACGTGGGCAATCGAGGGCAGATTATTGATCGACTGGAAGAGGGGCTGGACGATTTTTATGTGTTCAGCCATGTCCCCGGGGGATTGTCCCTGGATTCGGCTGCATTTCTGGATAATCCGTTGGTGGCTATTGCGGCTGAGAATCATCCGTTAGCACAGGCGGAGTCCCTGCATTTTCAGGATGTCGCCTCGGTCCCTTTTCTGATGCGCGAGTCCGGCTCCGGTACTCGCCACGCCATTGAGCAATACCTGATTCAGCATGGGTATTCATTGAATGTGAAGATGACCGTAGAGAGCAATGAAGCCATCCGGCACTCGGTGATGGCCGGGTTGGGGATTTCCATCCTGTCAGCGCATACCCTCAATCTGGGGGGGTGGGTTGGGCTTGCTCCCTTGCCTGTTCAGGGGCTCCCCATCATGACCCAGTGGCATCTTGTGCGCCCTGCAGGTAAGCGCCTGTCTGTGATAGCTCAGGCTTTCCAGCACTTTATGGAAAAAGAGGGTAGAGAGGTGCTGGCGAACTTTGTTGATGATAGCGATCGCTTTGTTGCGACATCCCGCCCTGTGATCCAGTAGAATACTCCCATGTTCACCGACTTTGACCGTCAGATGATGGCGCGGGCTTTGCAGTTGGCTCGCCGCGCTCTTTATACCACCGACCCTAACCCCCGGGTCGGGTGTGTATTGGTGCGTGATGGGGTGGTTGTCGGTGAGGGATGTCATTACCGTGCCGGTGAGCCTCATGCCGAGCGGCATGCGCTGGCCGCGGCGGGTGAACAGGCTCGCGGTGCCACGGCCTACGTGACGCTGGAGCCATGCTCCCACACCGGTCGAACGGGCCCCTGTGCCGATGCGCTGGTCGAGGCCGGTGTGGCACGGGTGGTGGCGGCCATGGAAGATCCCAATCCCCGGGTGGCGGGTCAGGGGCTGCAGCGGTTGGCCGATGCCGGCATCGAGACGGCGTCCGGGTTGCTGGAGGCCGAGGCACAAGCGCTCAATCCCGGTTTTATCTCGCGCATGACCCGTCAGCGCCCCTTCAATCGTATCAAGATTGCCGCCAGCGTAGATGGCCGTACGGCCATGGCCAGTGGCGAGTCGCAGTGGATCACCGGGCCGGCAGCCCGGGAAGACGTGCAGCGATTGCGGGCGCGCAGCTCTGCGGTCATTACTGGGGTGGGCACGGTGCTGGCGGACCGTCCCTCCTACACGGTGAGAGCGGAGCAATGGGCTTGCGCCGATTATGGCAGTGACTGGGTGCGCCAGCCCCTGCGCGTGATTCTGGACCGGACCCTGAAAACGCCGCCGGATGTGCCGGTGGTCAGTGCCCCGGGGCATTGCCTGGTGATTGCCGGTGAACAGCATCGAGGGCGCCAGAATGCGCTGGAGTCGGCAGGGGCGGAAGTGATGCATCTGCCCGCATCCGGCTCGGGAATTGATCTGCAACAGCTGCTTAGGGAATTGCACCGGCGCGAATGCAATGAAGTGCTGGTAGAATGTGGCGCCACGCTGGCAGGCGCGTTCGTGCGCGAAGGCCTGTTTGATGAACTGATTGTCTATATGGCACCCGCCTTGCTGGGCTCGTCGGCCCGCCCGTTGTTGGGCTTGCCGCAGCTGGCCAGCATGAGCGAAAAGGTGGCGCTGAGATGGCAGGATGTGCGGATGGTAGGGAATGACCTGCGTCTGACGCTGGTTCCGGCCTGACAAACCCTGCTGTAGGAGCGTCGCTGGCGGCGCGATCAAGCAGTATCGAGTTGCGAGCTACGAGTTTCGAAAGGCAAAACCAAAAGATGGCACGGTCTGAAGGTTTTCGCTTCTCACCCTAATTATCGCGCCGCGAGCGACGCTCCTACGGAGAGAGGAAGAGGTTTTTGCATGTTTACCGGCATTATTGAAGCCATGGGCAAGGTGGCATCCATGACCCCCAAGGGGGGCGATGTGACCCTGCTGATTCAAAGCGACGAGCTGGATTTCAGCGATGTACAGCTGGGCGATTCCATTGCCGTGAATGGGGTCTGCCTGACGGCGACCGCCTTGCCCGGTGGGGCCTTCGCGGCGGATGTGTCTGGTGAAACCCTGTCACTGACATCCCTGAAGCAGATCAGCGTGGGCAGCAAGGTCAATCTGGAAAAGGCGCTCACACCCACCACCCGTCTGGGTGGTCACCTGGTCAGCGGGCATGTGGATGGGCTCGGCAAGATCGTCGAAATGAAACAGGATGCACGCTCCGTACGCATCGATATTGAGGCCCCGGCCGAGCTGGCCAAGTACATCGCTCACAAGGGCTCCATTACGGTGGATGGCATCAGTCTCACGGTGAACAGTGTTGCCGGGGCGGTTTTTTCCCTGAATATCATCCCGCACACCCAGGATGTGACCACCATCGGCCAGTGGAAGGTGGGGACGCCAGTGAACCTGGAAGTTGATATAATCGCCCGCTACCTGGAGCGCCTGTTGCTGGGAGAGAAGGCCGCCGAGCCCACATCCCAAGGAATTTCCATGGCGTTTTTGGCGGAAAACGGGTTTTTAAAAGGCAGTTGAAAGTTAAAAGTTGAAAGTTAAACCGCGGTTAAGAGCAGTGCGAGGCTGAAAGGTGAGCACTGCAATTACCGGTAAGACGCGGGCATTGCATGGCTCAACAGGCGTGTGCCTGATCTTCGCTTTTCAACTTTGAACTTTAAACTTTCAACTCCAACAGCGAGTGAAGTTATGCAGCTCAACACGATTGAAGAACTGATCGAAGATATCCGTCAGGGAAAGATGGTTATTCTGATGGATGACGAGGACCGGGAAAACGAAGGCGACCTGGTGATGGCGGCGGAGCATGTGGATGCCCAGGCCATCAATTTCATGGCCAAGTACGGCCGTGGCCTGATCTGTATGCCCATGTCCCGTGAGCGCTGTGAGCTGCTGGAGCTGCCGCTGATGGTGCAAAGCAATGGCAGTGGTTTTGGCACTAAATTCACCGTCTCTATCGAGGCTCGTGAAGGGGTGACCACCGGGATTTCTGCGGCAGACCGGGCTCGCACGGTGCAGGCTGCGGTAGCGCGTAATGCTCGCGCCTACGATATTGTCCAGCCCGGGCACATTTTTCCGCTGATGTCAGAGCCGGGCGGTGTATTGCGCCGCGCGGGTCACACCGAGGCGTCCTGCGATCTGGCCCAGCTGGCCGGCTGTGAACCTGCCGGGGTGATCTGTGAAGTCATGAATGAAGATGGCTCCATGGCCCGTCGGGAAGATCTGGAAGTGTTCGCCAAGGAGCACAATCTCAAGATCGGCACCATTGCCGACCTGATCCAGTATCGCGCCCTGAATGAGAAAACCATTGAACAGGTGTCCGATAATGAACTGGATACCTGGTATGGCGATTTCCGTTTGGTGGCGTTCCGCGACACCGTTGACGGCCTCACTCATGTGGCGTTGGTCAAAGGCGAGATCAGTGAAGAGCAGGTGGTCACCGTGCGCGTGCATCAGGTGGATCCGCTGCGCGACCTGATGAGCGCCAAGATGAATGGCCGTACCGGCTGGAACATGCACCGAGTACTGGAAGAAGTTTCCGGCTCGGATGCCGGGGTGGTGATTATTCTGGGGCAGGATTACGACTCCCAGGACATGGTCGACCGCCTTGATACGTTCTTCGGCGGCGGCACCCGCAAGCCCAAGGGCGAGTCCCGTGCTTATCGCAACATCGGTACCGGTTCCCAGATTCTCAAGGCCCTGGGTGTGCGCAAGATGCGCCTGCTGAGCTCTCCCATGCGCTTTAATGCCCTCAGCGGTTTCGACCTGGAAATTACCGAGTACGTGGAAGCAGACAGTTAAACTGGCGTCGGCACGTCGCCCTGGTGGCCGGCGTGTTTGCGCAAAGTGTGTTAGCGAGGATTACACATGCAAAACATCAAGACTCTCGAAGGTACCCTGAATAACGTCGGTGGCCGTTACGGCATCGTTGTCGCCCGCTTCAACAGCTTTGTGGTCGAAGCCCTGCTGGATGGCGCGATCGATGCGCTGGTGCGTCATGGTGTCAGCCGTGATGACATCGAAGTGATCCGCGTACCCGGTGCCTGGGAGCTGCCAGTGGCCGTGAAGAAAGTGATCGAGAAGCGTGACTACGACGCGGTCATTACCCTGGGCGCGGTCATCCGTGGGGGCACTGCCCACTTCGAATACGTGGCGGGCGAAGCCGCCAAGGGGCTGGCCGGTGTGCAGAATGCCACGGGCGTGCCGGTGATCTTCGGTGTACTGACGGTGGATACCATTGAGCAGGCCATCGAGCGTTCCGGTACCAAGGCGGGCAACAAGGGCGCAGAAGCGGCCATGTGCGCGCTGGAAATGGTTTCTCTGTTCAAATCCCTGTAAGCCGGGCTTGGCCTTCTCGCGGGAAGCACCGCGTAAGGCCTCCCAGGCGTTAGACGCACCATAGAGAGTGTTATGAGCGAAGCAACACCCGCCGCCCGTCGCAAGGCACGACGTTTTACCCTGCAGGCGCTGTACCAGTGGCAGCTGGCCGGGGCCAGTGTGACGGATATTGAAGCCCAGTTTCTGGCGAACAACGATTTCGCCAAGGCGGATCGTGGCTACTTTCATGACCTGTTGCACGGAGTGCCCGGGCAGGTGAAGGAGCTGGACGAGTTGCTTACCCCTTTCCTGGACCGACGGGTGGAAGAGCTCTCCCAGGTGGAGAAGGCGATTCTGCGTATCGGCGCTTTCGAACTGAAAGAGCGCCAGGACGTTCCCTACCGGGTGGTCATCAACGAAGGGATCGAGCTTGCCAAGGTATTTGGTGCGGAAGAGTCCTTCAAATATGTCAACGGTGTGCTCGACAAGCTGGCGCGCAAGTTGCGCTATGCGGAAACCGCTGAGCGCCACACCCGCGACGAATAAGCGTTGTCGTGAGTTCCCCGCCCACCTTTGTAGCGCTGGATGAGTTTGCTCTCATCCGGCGCTATTTTCATCATGCCCAGGGGGACTCGGTGGTCGCGGGTCCCGGTGATGATGCGGCCATTGTGACTCCGCCTGTCGGGCACGAACTGGTGCTGACCCAGGACACCAGCCTGGCAGGGCGGCATTTTCCGTTGGATATGGCTGCCGCCGACGTGGGGTATCGTTGTCTGGCAGTGAACCTGTCGGATCTGGCGGCCATGGGCGCGCAGCCATTATGGTTCCTGCTGTCGTTAACGCTGCCGGAGGTGGATGAGGCCTGGCTTGAAGGTTTTGCTGCCGGCCTGTTCGAATTGGCGGATGCCACGGGGATTTCGCTGGTGGGCGGCGATGTGACCCGTGGCCCCTTGTCGGTATCCATTCAGGCAACAGGTGCCGTGCCAGTCGGGCAGGCGCTGCGTCGCAGTGGTGCGCGGGTCGGTGATGCCATCTGCGTGGGGGGTGTCACGGGCGCCGGGCTGCTGGGGCTGCAACAGTGGCAGCAAGGGCAGCGCGAGGGTGCAGCGGTGGCGCATTTCCGGCGACCGGTTCCCCAGCTGGCGTTGGGGCAGGCGCTGCGGGGTAGTGCAACAGCCTGTATTGATATCTCCGATGGCACCGTCGCGGATCTGGGGCATATCCTCACGGCCTCCGGTGGGCTGGGTGCCTTGCTGGACGAAGCGTGGTTGCCATTGGGCTCGCCATTGCTGGTTGACTGCGATGCGCAGACCCAGCGCCAGTTGCAGCTTCAGGGCGGGGATGATTATGTATTGCTGTTCACTATCGATCCGCGCACGACGCTGCCAGAAGGGTGTCATCGTATTGGTACGGTGGAGTCGCAGCCCGGCGTTCGTCTGAATAATTTGCTGGGCCAGCCTGTCCCGCTGACGCTGGGGGGGTGGCAACATTTCTGAGTGTCGTTGCCTCATGACAAGAATAGACAACACGAAGCCAATGGCCCCGGGCCACCGAGGAATGGAATGGAACTGAAACGCCCCAAGATGAGTAACCCGGTGCACTTTCTGGCCTTTGGTTTTGGCTCAGGCTTGGCACCGGTGGCGCCGGGCACCTTCGGGACAGTGGCAGCGATGCCTATCTGGTGGTTGTGCGCCCAGTTGCCGTTGTGGGGGTACCTGGCAGTGACGGCGCTGGTGATCGCTGTTGGCCCTTACCTGTGCGGCAAGACCTCCCATGACATGAATGTGCATGATCACCCGGGCATTGTCTGGGATGAAATTGCGGGCTTGCTCGTGACCATGATTGCAGTACCGGTTACCCCCTGGGGGGCGCTGGCCGGTTTTCTGGCGTTCCGTTTCTTCGATATTATCAAACCCTGGCCTATTGGCTGGCTGGATCGGCGCGTTGATGGCGGGCTGGGTATTATGGTGGATGATCTGCTCGCGGGGGTGTATGCCGCCGTCGTCATGCAGCTGCTGCTGTTCTATGTGCCAGCCTTCGCCGGCTAGCGACCGGTTTAAGGGTTGTCATTTTTTTGTCATGGATTTTGCGCCGTTTCAGGCCACAGCCTGATATCGTTTTGCTGGTACCGTTCACACTTTCCTGCTGGCCTGCGAGGCCATTCCTTTCTAGCCTGATATCATTAAGCAATTGCCTGTAGTTGCATACGGGCGGCGCAAAGGAATTGCCATGTCAGGCACAGATCCCCGATTTCGTCGGGTGGTAGTGCCGGGGGTTCGCTGGTTACGGTTTCCCCGGCGGCTGGAACGTGAGTACCGTGATTATCATTGTCGGGAGGCCGTAACGGCGTTCCGGGTCAATGCCTTTTATATTTTACTTCTCTATGTGCTGTTAATTACCGGGATTTATGCGTTGGCCCCGGAAGCAGTACGTGGTCGCTGGCTGGGTACCTACATCTGGGTAGGGGTCATTGTGCTGGTGGCCGGGTGCATGGCCCAGTTGCGGCCCCTTGATCGGTATTTCCCTCTTTATGCCGGGATCGGCAGTTTTCTGGCGGTCACCTTGTCCATGGCCATCCCCGGGTTTCTGTATGGCCCGGCAGAGACTCAGCTGGCTCACGTTTCGGTGATTTATGCGTTGGTGATTGTCTATGCCATGGTCGGGCTGCGATTCACCCATGCTGTAATGGCGTGTTGGGGCGGGGGCGTGCTGGGCTGGATGCTGGCAGAGGGCTTTGGCGCAGGAATCGATTGGCAGATTGCTCACCGGACTTACACCGGGATCAGTTTGCTTGGCATGTTCCTGTGCTACACCGCGGAGGTGAGAGATCGATTACTGTTTTTTAACCAGCGCCAGCTTTACCGGCAGCAACAACGCACACAGGCACTGGCCGATCGTCTGCACCGTTTGAGCCGGGAGGATAGTCTGACTTCGCTGGCTAACCGGCGCTTCTTTGATGAGGCTCTGGAGCGCGAATGGCGCCGCTGCAAGCGGGAGAAAAAACCGCTCGCTGTGATGCTGGTCGATGTGGATCATTTCAAGGACTACAACGATCACTATGGACATTTGAAAGGGGATGAGTGTCTGCAGGCTCTGGCCACCGAGCTGCGACGCTATGGACGCCGGGGCGGAGATCTTGTTGCCCGTTTCGGGGGAGAGGAGTTTGTGTTGCTCTACCCCGGTGTTGAGGAAGCGGAAGCCATGCAGTTGGCATCGCGTGTTTGCCGTGCCGTACGCATGCTGGGCATGCCGCACAAGCCCAACCCTCGCGTGGGGGAGGTGACTATCAGTGTGGGAGCGGCGGTGATGGTGCCCGGGGAGCGGAATTGCGCTGAGCAGTTACTGGAGGCGGCCGATCGCGCCCTGTATCAGGCGAAGACCGCGGGCCGTGATACCTGGAAACTGTATTCTCCGCCTCCTCCGGTCAGACTGGTTAGCGATACTGCGAAGCCGGACGATTAATGCGTTACGGTTTTGCGTCGGCTACCGACCGGGATTGCTGCGTGTGGCGCGCCCGAATCTGTTGCTCAATGCCTGCCGCATCCAGTCCGGCTTCGGCCAGCAGTACGTCGCGTTTGCCATGATGAATAAAGTGATCGGGAAGGCCCAGATTCATCACATCCACCACGATACCCTCGTCGTGAAGCAATTCATTTACGGCAGAGCCTGCCCCTCCCATGCGTTGGTGGTCCTCTACGGTGACCAGCAGGGAGTGGCTGGCTGCCGCCTTGATAATGGCGTCACGATCCAGCGGCTTGACCCAGCGCATATCGATGACGGTGGCATCAAGGGCTTCACCGGCTTCGTGAGCGGCTGGAGTCAGGGCGCCAAAGGCGAGAATCGCAACCCGGTTACCCTCCCTTAGTGAACGGGATTGGCCGACGGGCAGGGCTTCCATACTGTCTTCAATCGCAACGCCTGGTCCGTTGCCGCGGGGATAACGGACCGCCGCGGGGCCTTCATGCTGGTAGGCGGTGTACAGCAACTGGCGGCATTCATTTTCGTCAGAGGGCGCCGCTACAATCATGTTGGGGACGGTGCGCAAGTAGGCAAGATCAAAGACTCCGCCGTGAGTGGCGCCATCCTCGCCCACCAGTCCAGCGCGGTCCAGGCCGAAGGTGACATCCAGCTCCTGCAGGGCGATGTCGTGAATCAGCTGATCGTAGCCCCGTTGCAGGAAGGTGGAATAAATGGCCACCACCGGTTTCTGGTTTTCGCAGGCAAGTCCGCCGGCGACAGTGACGGCATGTTGCTCGCAAATCGCCACATCGTGAAAGCGGTCAGGAAAACGCTGGCTGAATTCAACCATCCCGGAGCCCTCGCACATGGCGGGGGTGATCCCCACCAGACGCGGGTCTTGTTCGGCCATGTCGCACAGCCACTGGCCAAAAATATCCTGATATTTGGGGCGCTTGGGTTTGGGGGGGGGCGGAACGGCAACTTGCACCTTGGGCTTGGGTTCGATCTTGTTGATGGCGTGGTACCCCACCGGGTCAGCTTCAGCCGGGGCAAAGCCCTTGCCCTTGGTGGTATAGACATGCAGCAGCTGCGGGCCTTCCAGGGTGCGCATGTTCCCCAGGGTACGCACCAGCTCGTCCAGGTTGTGACCGTCAATAGGGCCGATGTAATTGAAACCGATGGCCTCGAACAGCATGTCCGGGCTCACCATGTTTTTCATGCTCTCTTCGGTGCGGCGAATGAAATCCCAGGCCGCCGGCATGGTCGAGAGCACCTTCTTGCCCCCTTCGCGCAGGGCGATATAGCTCTTGCTGGCCCAGATACGGGCAAAGTAATTGGACAGCCCGCCCACGTTGTGGGAAATCGACATGTTGTTGTCGTTGAGGATCACCAGCAGATTGGAACGGGTATGGGCCGCATGGCTCATGGCCTCGAAGGCCTGCCCTGCGGTCATGGCACCATCGCCGATGATGGCGACGGCTCGCCGGTCACTGCCGGCCATTTCGGCTCCCAGTGCCATCCCCAGCGCCGCACTGATGGACGTGGAGGAGTGACCTACACCAAAGGTGTCGTAGTCGGACTCGCTGCGTTTGGGAAAGCCTGACAAACCATGCTGCTGACGGATAGCTGTGAGCCCTTCGCGGCGCCCAGTCAGAATCTTGTGGGGGTAGCACTGATGCCCCACATCCCAGACCAGTCTGTCGTCCGGTGTGTTGTACAGGTAGTGCAGCGCGACAGTCAGTTCAACCACCCCAAGGCCGGCGCCGAAGTGCCCACCTGACTGCCCGACTGAATACAGCAGATATTCACGCAATTCATCGACCACGCGCTCCAGCTGACTGGCAGGCAGGCGGCGTAGGTCCGTCGGGCTGGCCAGGGTGTCCAGCAACGGAGTGGCAGGGCGCGTCAGCGGTATCTGGGTAAAGGTTTTGGGCATAATTCCGGTTGCCAGGTCAGTGCATACTGCAAGTGTGACAAGTATACAGGGCCGGGAGGGTCGTCGTCAGTGATTGCGGGCGATGATGTACTGTGCCAGTTGTTGCAGCGGCAGGGCGTGAATGCCAAAGCCGTCCAGTGTGGCGATGGCGTCGGCACACAGTTGCGAGGCCCGCTGACGGCTGGCCTCCAGGCCAATCAGGGACGGGAAGGTGCTTTTGTCGAGCTTTTCGTCAGAGCCGGCGGGTTTGCCAAGCTGGTCCGTTGCCATGGTGATATCCAGAATGTCGTCCTGAATCTGGAAAGCAAGCCCAACCGCATCGCCAAAGCGGGTAAGACTGTCTAGCAGCTCGATATTGTCGATTTGGGCCGCGAAGTAACCCAGCTGGAGGCTGGCAGTAATCAGTCGTCCTGTCTTGAGGTAATGCATCTCCTCCAGTGCCGCCAGCGTCTGTTGTTGTCCCTGCGCCAACATGTCCTGCATCTGGCCGGCAGCCATACCATCAACCCCCGCGGCCTGACACAGGTGTCGGATCATGGCGATACGCGTATCGCTGCGGTAATCCCCACGGGTGGCCAGCAATTCAAAGGCTTTGGTATGCAGGGTGTCTCCAGCGAGGATGGCGGTGGCCTCGTCGTAGGCTTTGTGGCAGGTGGGTTGCCCCCGGCGCAGGTCATCGTCGTCCATGGCGGGCAGATCATCATGGACCAAAGAGTAGGCGTGAATCAGTTCGACTGCCGCGGCAGGAGTGTCGGCTTGTTCCGGGGTGCCGCCCGCCAGAGCGGTGGCGCCGTAGACTAGCAAGGGGCGAATGCGCTTGCCGCCGCCCAGCGCGGCGTAGCGCATGGCTTCACTCAGGCGTGACGCCGCGCTGATGGCAGGGAGAAACACATCCAGCGTTTGCTCAAGGCGAATCAGGCTGGTCTGGCGAAGCCCGTCCAGGGCGGTCAGTTCACTGCTCATCACTGCCGCCGCTAAACGGGGTAGGTTCGGCTTCGGTCGATTGTTCCAGCAGAATGCGAACTTTCTGTTCTGCCTGCTGCAAAGCCTGCTGGCACTCTCTGGACAGCCGCACCCCTTCTTCGAAGGCCTTGAGGGACTCTTCGAGGGTCAGATCACCGGACTCCATACGTTCCACCAGGGTTTCCAGGTTATCCAGGGCGGTTTCCAGTGCCGGGGGGGTGTTTTTGGCCATGCGTCTCTCCGGTGGACCGTAAGCGGGCATTTACGGCGGCAACAGTAATGCAGCCGGGCAGGTGAATCAATCGTCAGGGGCGGGCGGATTGCCGCGTGCGCCTGACGCTGGGCATTCGCAAGGGGAATGAGTCTTGGGAGAGCAGGGAATGGGCCTTTGGTGCGGTTTGATCTGTTTTGGCTATAGGTTCAGGCTGTTTGAAAGGGGGCTTATTTTGCGGTAATGCATTGATATAAAGAGGGTTTTTCGATGTTTTGTCGAAGGTTTTGTTTGATTCCAAATGATTCTAATAAAAGGGGTTCCTGGTCACAGGATGCCCTGCTTATAGTGATGGACCCGCCGGAATTCGCAGGCAGTTTCTTCCTTTGATCTCCTAAGCTATGGCGTTATGCCTGCGGCGCCGGCGGGGCTCTTGCCCCGCCTCTCACGCTGCCTTCTTTCACTGTCAGGTTCAGAAATCGAATCGCATCCCTACGGTAAACACCTGGCCGTCACTTTCTACCTGGTACCCGGCCAGCGGATTGAAGCTTTCGGAGTTGGGGGTGTAGATTGCATAGCCCAGTTCTTCATAAAAATATTCGGCGAAGAACTTCAGGTTCTCGGTGTGCCGGTAGTCCAGCCCCACCTGGGCCGAATCCCCCTGAAAGAAGGCGTCGGCTTCATCAGACTCTTCGCCGTGGGCAATCATGGCCCGCAGTGTGTATTTGTCCCAGCTGTAAGAGCCGAGCAGGTTATAGGTCACCGGGTCGTCATCCTGAACCGTGTCATCATTGGTAAGAAGTTGCTCTATCTTGGCGGCAAAACGCCAGTTACCCGGAGACCAGGCGGCAGAAATCCCCATTTGGTCAGCGTGTTTGGCGGAGTCCTGCTCGCTGTCCTGATAGCCCAGCCCAACACTCCAGTCATTCACCGCGTAGCCGAGCGCGTACTGCAGGGTGTCCAGAAAGCTGGTGCCTTGCTGATCGGTGAGATCCACCCCGGAGACGGTGGCGGTAAAACCGCCCATGCTCGGGGTCTGGTAAGTCACCGCATCGCGACGGAAGGTGGATTGGGTGGCATAACCCGAATAAAACGAACTAAAGAAGTCCAGTGGGTAAGCGACATTGTTGTAATAGGTAAGCCATTGTGTGCCCACCCGCAGGCTACCGAAGCTGTCGTGAGTGGCGGTGATATCGGCGACGCGTGGCTTGTTGTTTCCTTTGTAGCTTTCCTGGAAAAAGGTCGGATCCTCTGCCCGTAGTCGAGCGGAATTGATGGGGAATTCCACGGTGGCCGAAATTTTCAGGTTGTCGATATCGTTGTAGTTGGCGGTTACCCCCAGGCGGGAGTAGGCATCTCGCAGCCCGCTATAGGAATCGTCCTCACCGGGTTGCGCCTCATCGACGGAGACCGCTTCGGACTGGATCCGCAGTGAGCCATAGGGGGTTACTTCCAGTTCGGCGTGGGCGGGCAAGGCAGCAAGACCGGCCAGCAGTGCCGATGACAGGGGTAGCATGCGTGTCTGTTTCATTCGTCTCTCCCTTGGGTGGTATTCAAATCAGGGCGGAACCTAAAAGGGTGCCAAAATCATGTTGAAAAGGATGCCAAAAGGGGCGGGCGGGACCCGATGACGGGGGCGGGTGGCGCGTGTCGATCACCACTCCGGTGAGGCAGGAAGCCGAAGGAAAAGCCCTGTCGGCATGCTGAAACGGTTTGCGTTCCCTCTGTATTGAAACCCGGTCCCGCGGCAGCCATAAAATTTCCATGTTTTATGTGCGTTGCGATACACCGTTGCAAAAGCGACCGATGATTGCAAGTTGCAGGAAAGCTGTCATCTCCGTTTTCGTGGCTGAGTAATGGTCAATGCCGCTAGAATGCGCCCCATGAAACTTATTCTGGCCCCTATGGAAGGTCTGGCGGATTTCTGGGTTCGTCAGGCGCTGACCGATGTGGGTGACTTTGACTGGTGTGTGAGCGAGTTTGTCCGCGTGAGCGGCCAGCTACTGCCGCCCCGAGTCTTCTATCGCTGGTGCCCGGAACTCAAGAACGGCGCACGTACCCGTGCGGGAATACCGGTACATCTTCAGCTACTGGGTTCAGATCCATCGTGCATGGCAGACAATGCGATGCGCGCGGTCACGTTGGGGGCGCCCGCCATTGATCTGAATTTTGGCTGCCCGGCAAAGACCGTGAATCGTCACCGGGGGGGCGCGGTACTACTGGACGAGCCGGAGCTGGTGCACGCTGTCACGGCAGCGGTTCGACGAGCGGTACCCGCGCAGGTAACGGTGTCGGTAAAGATGCGGCTGGGTAACCAGGATGATGCCTTGGCATTGGACAATGCCATGGCGGTGCAGGAGGCCGGAGCCGCCTGGCTGACAGTGCATGGTCGCACCAAACGTCAGGGATACCGGCCTCCTGCCTGGTGGGATCGGATTGGCGCCATTCGCGAGACGGTGTCTATCCCGGTGATTGCCAACGGAGAAATCTGGACGGTAGAGGATGCACGGCGTTGCCAGCGAGAAAGTGGTTGCGCTGATTTGATGCTGGGGCGAGGTGCGGTGGCCAATCCCTGGCTGGTGCGCGCCTTGCGAACAGGGCAAGCCTGTGAATGGCAGGACATCGTGCCGGTGCTAGAGCAGTTCGTGGGCGATGTCATCGGTTCCGGTACAGATGCCCAGGTCGCTGGCAGGGTCAAGCAATGGCTCAGCTATCTGCGTCGCCGTTGGCCCCAGGCCGGGGCGTTGTTGGAGCAGGTTAAGCGCGTCAATCAACCCGAGGCGATGCTGCCTTATCTACGGCAGGCAGTGGAGTTGCAGGGGCGCGCAGAGCCAACGACTGAAAAGGCCTGAGAACAACAAAGTCGCCATCGTGTCGGTCGGCCATGGCCTTAAAGGATTCGTCCAGATTATCCAGCAGCCAGGGCAGTGGCTTGACGTCTTCGGTGAGCTCAGTAAAAAAATTATCCCAATGCACTGGAATAATCGTGTGCGCCCCTACGGCCCCGACAGTCTGCTCATAGAACCGTTGCTGATAATATTCACTTTGCTTACCCAAACTGGCGCTTGCGAGTAGGGCATAGTCTGCCTGGTAACCGTCAAGTTCACCGGGCTGCATCCCTGCGCTTCCCTGAATAAGTACGGAGCCGCCGGGATGGGTGATGACCAACCCATAGCAACGGCCTTCTTCCCATGCACCCAGATATGCCGGCGGTCTTACCGGTTCAGTGATGGCGCCCTTGCCTGTCCACTGTTCGATCACCCGGGGCAAGGGCACATGGCTGGCGGGAATAAAATAGACCGTAAAGTCACCAAAACGATATGGGTGGTGAGGTTTCACGGTAGTGATGCGCTCTTCCTTGAGGCCGCTTCCTCTACCGACCATGGCCGTGGAATCCGACCCCAGCAGCTGTGCGCCGGTCAGTTGTGCGACCAATCCGCTGTCCATGGCGTGATCAAAATGAGAGTGCAGCACCGGGATGGCGTCCAGTGTTGTGATCCCCGCTTTCTCCAGTGCCGCCTGAATACGATCTTTATCGGGTTCGATTCGTCCAAACAGTTGCGCAATGCCAACGCGGGTGAAGTATCCGTCTGTCAGGAGGTGATTGCGGCCATCGCTAATCAGAATGGTGCTTGTGCCAAGATAGGTGATTGAAACCTTTTCATGGCCCTGGGGGGGCTTGGCGACGGGCCAGTGTCCCAGCGAGGGAGAGAGCTGAAGTGCTGCAATCATCAAGATTGCCAGCAGCAACAGTGCGCCGATGAGCCATCGCGCTGTTTTCATGGAGTGTCCGTTTTTGTTGTTCGCATTAGGTCTTTCCTGACCACAAGGGCGCATTGTACGAAAAAATGACGCTTTGCGCAGGTTTGCACGTTCGTAACGCCGGCTGCGGGTTCGACTAAAGTCATACTGTGCGCCGTCGGCCCTTTGGCTAGTCTTGGTATATGCCGGCTCTTCACAGGAGAAGGCCACTTGTAACGAGGACGCAGAGGGACGAGTAATGAAAGAAGAAAATGCCCGCGCCTATTGGGCCGCCAACCTGCGATTGATTCTGACCTACCTGGCTATCTGGTTCGCTGTCTCCTATGGCTGCGGCATCCTGCTGGTGGACGAACTCAATCAGATTCAGATGTTCGGTTTCAAACTGGGATTCTGGTTTGCACAACAGGGAGCTATCTATGTGTTCCTGGTGCTGATCATCATGTACGCGCATTCGATGAACAAACTGGATCGCAAATTCGACGTCCATGAAGACTGAGTGAGGCTGCCCGATGGATATTCAAACGCTTACCTATTTGTTTGTGGGCGGTTCTTTCGCCCTCTATATCGGCATCGCCATCTGGTCGCGAGCCGGTTCAACCAAGGATTTTTATGTCGCGGGTGGCGGGGTGTCGCCTGTCGCCAACGGCGCCGCCACTGCGGCTGACTGGATGTCTGCCGCCTCCTTTATTTCCATGGCAGGGATCATCGCCTATGCCGGCTACGATGCGTCGGTCTACCTGATGGGGTGGACCGGTGGTTATGTGTTGCTGGCCATGCTGCTGGCGCCTTACTTGCGCAAGTTCGGCAAGTTTACCGTGCCGGATTTTATCGGTGACCGTTACTACTCCAATGTGGCGCGAACCGTGGCGGTGATCTGTGTGATCTTTGTGTCGTTCACCTATGTGGCCGGGCAGATGCGCGGTACCGGTATCGTGTTTGCCCGCTTCCTGGAAGTGGACGTGAATGTGGGTGTCGTCATTGGCATGGCCATCGTGTTCTTCTACGCCGTGTTGGGTGGCATGAAGGGGATTACCTATACTCAGGTGGCGCAGTACTGCGTGCTGATTTTTGCCTTCCTGGTACCGGCGGTCTTCCTGTCCATCATGATGACCGGGCATGTGTTCCCGCAGACCGGCTTCGGTGCCACGGTGCTGGATGCCGCCGGCAATGATTCCGGCGTATACCTGCTGCAGAAGCTGGATCAGGTGGTGACGGATCTGGGCTTCACCCAGTACACCGAAGGCTCCAAATCCACGATTGATGTGTTCTTTATTGCCGCTGCCCTGATGTGTGGTACCGCGGGGCTGCCCCATGTAATCGTGCGTTTCTTTACCGTGCCGCGTGTCAAGGATGCCCGTATCAGTGCCGGCTGGGCGCTGTTCTTCATTGCCTTGCTGTACACCTCTGCCCCGGCGGTGGGTGCTTTTGCCCGCCTCAACCTGATTGATACCGTTAACGAAACCCAGTACACCGAGCTGCCCGACTGGTTCTACAACTGGGAAAATTCCGGTTTGATTGGCTGGGTGGACAAGAATGGTGATGGTGCCGTGCAGATGCGTGCCGGTGCGCCGTTTGACGGCAAGCCGAACTTTGCCGGCAGCCGTGACGAAGCCAAGGGCAACCAGGGCGAGCGTGTGGTCACCAATGCGCCGACCGACAACGCCTCCGAGGTGTATATCGATCGCGATATCATCGTACTGGCCAACCCGGAGATCGGGAATCTGCCTGCCTGGGTAATTGCCCTGGTGGCTGCCGGTGGGGTGGCCGCGGCCTTGTCCACAGCCGCCGGTCTGCTGCTGGTGATTTCCAGTGCGATTTCCCATGACTTGCTGAAGAAGACGATCAAGCCGGATATTACCGAGAAGCAGGAGCTGCTGGCGGCACGCGGTGCTGCGGTGGTAGCGATCTGTATTGCCGGTTACTTCGGGATCAATCCGCCCGGGTTTGTGGCACAGGTGGTGGCGTTCGCCTTCGGCCTTGCAGCCGCAAGCTTCTTCCCGGTGATTCTGATGGGCATCTTCTACAAGCGGATGAACAAGGAAGGGGCGATTGCCGGCATGCTGGTGGGTCTGACGTTCACCTTCTGCTACATCGTTTACTTCAAGTTTGTGTCGCCAGATCTGAATACGGCCGAGCATTGGTGGCTGGGCGTGTCTCCGGAAGGGATCGGTACTCTGGGGATGGTGCTGAACTTCGCGGTCGCCTTCGCGGTGTCCCGTGTCACTGCACCGCCGCCGGAGCACATTCAGCACATCGTTGAGGATATCCGTATCCCGCGCGGTGCCGGTGAAGCTCACGCTCACTAAAGAGCGACAATAAGAAAGGGAGAGCAGCCGGTGTGGATCGCGTATTCACACCGGCTTTTTTCGCCCTGCATGCCATGACCTGTACGGATACATCATGATCGAACAGGAACTGCACCAACATCCGTTCAGCCTGCTGGATGAGACTGCCCGCTCCCGGCTTCGGGACGGCGTGGACCTGGCCTACTTCGAGGCCGGCGACATTATCCTGGATGCGTCCAGCGCCAGTGAGTACGTGTACGTGGTGCACAAGGGCAGTGTGGCGGAACTGGATGTGCTGGCCCCGGATGGTCGAGAGCAGGTAGGGGTCTATGCTGCAGGCGATGTGTTCGGTGCGATCAGTGTGCTCAATGGCAAAAGTCGCTATCGCTTTCGGGCAGAACAGCAAAGTTTGTGTTACCTGATTCCCGCTGCGCTGTTTCTCACCCTGTGTGAGGATAACGCAGATTTCGGTCGGCATTTTCAACAACGTCTGGTGGAAAAAGGCCAGCGCTTGGCAGAGCGTCGCGAGGGCGGCGTGACCATGGCCGGTTTTATGCTGGCCCGGGTGGATGCCTGTATGCGTGAGCCGCTGATCATGGCTACCACGGCGACCCTGCACGACGCCGTGGTAGCGCTGAAGCAGCATGGTGTCGACAGTGTGCTGATCGAACATCAAGCGCAGTACGCGATCATCACCAAGACCGATCTGCTGACCGCACTGGTGTTGCAGCATCACGATGCCAGCACTGCTTTGAGTGTGGTGGCGGAAACCCGGCTGATCACCGTGTCGCCGTCGGATTATCTTTTTTCCGCGCTGACCCGCATGACCCGCCACAAGGTGGCGCGGGTGGTGGTGATGGAAGAGCGCAAGGCGGTAGGCGTGGTCGAGTTGACCGACGTGCTCAGCTTTTTTTCCAGCCGTTCCTACGTGGTGGGACTGGAAATCGAAAAGGCAGACAGTCTCGATGCCCTGCAGCTGGCCAGTGCCCGCTTGCCGGAACTGGTGGATGCGCTCATGGCCCAGGGCGTAAAGATGCGCTTTGCCATGGAGTTGCTGGCGGCCCTTAACGGTCGAGTCATGGGCAAGGCCTGGGAGATGGTCATGCCGGCAGACCAGCTGCAAGGCTGCCTGATTGTCATGGGCAGTGAGGGGCGTGGTGAGCAGATTCTCAAAACGGATCAGGACAACGGTCTGATTTTCGGCGATCACCAGGCTTGGCCCGGGTTGCCGCGCGATGCCGAGCGGTTTACCCAGGCCTTGTTGTCGATGGGGTATCCGCCCTGTCCCGGCAAGGTAATGGTGAATAACCCCGATTGGCAGGGGCCGGTCCAGCAGTGGCAAGAGCGTGTCTATCATTGGGCGGGGGAGGCGGCCGGCAAGGGGGTGTTGAACCTGACGATTCTGGCGGATGCTCACTGTGTCGCCGGAGATCGCAGCTTGCTGGAGGCAGTGCGCGAGACCTTGTTCGATCGCTGTAGCGGCGATGATCTGCTGATGGCGCATTTTGCCCGGCCGGTACTGCAGTTCGCCACGCCGCTGAACTTGTTCGGCTCCCTGAAAAAACCGCAGCACGGAATCGATATCAAGAAGGGCGCGCTGTTTCCCCTGGTGCATGGAGTCAGGGCCATGGCCTTGCAGCACCGCATCGCTGAGACCTCCACGCTGCGGCGGCTGAAAAAACTGGTGGCAGCCGGTGCCATGGAGGCGTCCTTTGCCGAGGACTTGGGCGAAGCCATGGAGCTGTTCAGTGAGCTGCGGCTGAACCAGCAATTGGCGCAGTTGCATGGCCAACAGACAGAACTGCAAGACAACCACATTGTGGTGCAATCGTTGTCGTCGCTGGAGCGCGACCTGTTACGCGATGCGCTGCATTTGGTCGGTGATTTCAAACAACGGTTGTCACGCCGTTTTCATCTGGAATATTGAGGTCTGGAAAGCGGCGCGGGCAATGACGAGGCAGTGGAATTGGACAGGAGACTGGCACGCATGATCAGGCAGTTACGTCGCTATGCGGATCGTTACCGGCATGGCGCAGGCCCTTACGGCCACCTTTTTATGCCCTGCGAAGGGGATGAAGTGATCGCACTGGATTGTGAAACCACGGGCCTGGATCGCCGTGAGGCCGAGCTGGTGTCGGTGGCGGCGGTGCCGGTCAGGCAGGGTCGGGTAGCCAGCAGTGAGTGCCTGGACGTAAAACTTCAGGCGCCGCGAAGTCTCGATGGAGACTCCATTCGTATCCACCGGCTGCGACCAGTGGATCTGGAAGAAGGGTGTCAGGTGCAAGACGCACTGGAGCAGCTGCTGGAAAAAATAGGCAACCGGCCCTTGGTGGGGTGGTGTATTGATTTTGATGTGGCGATGATCAACCGTTACCTGCGGCCACTGATGGGATTTGACTTGCCGAACCCGGTCATCGAGTTATCGGCGTTGTACCAGAAAAAGCTGCGCCACTGGCAGCCGGATATCACTCCGGACTTGCGCTTTGAGGCCATGGCCAACGCTCTGCAAGTGCCCGTCATGGAGCGTCACACCGCTCGGGGAGATGCGGTTACTGCAGGGCTGATGTACCTGCAATTGCAAAAAACGACCCTGGATAGCTAATGGAACAACTCGACTCTCTTTTTCTGGTACTGGGTATTGCGGTGGTTCTCTGCAGTTATCTCCATTACTGGCGTCGTACCGGGGACGCCCGTGGGGTGTTGCTGTTCTGGCGTCGCGGTATGGCCATGAGCGTACTGGAGTTCAAGTTGCAGCGGGCCGGGTTGTTATTGATGCTGGTGGCGGTAGTGCTGCGATTTATCGGCGCACTGGGGTAAGCTCGAAGAAAAAACAGGAGCCGCCGTGTTTTCTTTATGGGAGCTGAGTGGGCTGGCACTGGGCTACGTGCTGGTACTCTTTGTTATCGCCTGGCTGGGAGATCGTGCTGCCCGCCAGCGCAAACACACCTTTCAGAATGCCTGGGTGTACAGCCTTGGGCTCGGGGTCTATTGCACCTCGTGGACGTTCTACGGGGCGGTAGGGGAGGCGGCCCAGAACGGCTGGAATTACCTGCCGATTTATCTGGGTCCCATCATTACTGTGCTGTTAGGGGGCTCACTGATATACAAAATGGTGTCAGTGGCCCAGCAGAATCATATTACCTCTATTGCGGACTTTCTGGCTGCTCGCTATGGGAAGTCCCGACGTTTGGCCGTGCTGGTGACTGTAGTGGCGGTGATCGGCGTGCTGCCGTATATCGCGCTTCAACTCAAAGCCGTGACATTGTCGTTCGACTATGTACTCAAGGATGCCTCCCCCGCCCAAAGCGACACTGCGCTGATGGTGGCGATACTGATGGCCTTGTTTACGCTGCTATTCGGGACTCGCCACATCGATACCACCGAGCATCAGTCTGGTCTGATGCTGGCGGTCAGTTTTGAGTCGTTTATCAAGCTTGTCGCTTTTGTGTTGATTGGGGTGTACTGCCTGTTTGGGATCTTCGACGGCCCGGTGGACGTGTGGCAGGCAGTTACGCAACGTCCGGACGTATTGCAGACATTTGAGCCCACCTTGTTTTCGCAGAGCTTTATCACTGCATTGTTGCTTTCCATGGCGGCGATACTTTGCCTGCCAAGGCAGTTTCATGCTGGCGTTGTGGAGAATAATGACTTGCGCCATTTGCGCACGACGCGATGGCTGCTGCCGTTGTATTTATTTTTGTTCGCGCTGTTTGTGTTGCCGATTGTGGTCAGTGGAGTGATTACCCAGCCTTATCTGCTGGGGCAGGCTGATACCTATATGTTGTCTCTGCCAATGGCGCAGGGAAATTCATTTATGCTGATGCTTTCCTTCATCGGAGGGATTGCTGCTGCAACGGGCATGGTCATCGTTTCTACCATCGCGTTGGCGATCATGTTGACCAATGAGGTGCTGCTACCGTTGTGGTTGCAGTCGCGTTTGAACGAAAAAGACCAGCTGTCGGATCTGGGTGGCAAGCTTCGCTTTCTTCGTCGTGCCAGCATCCTTGTTTTGCTCGGATTGGCGTTCGCCTTTCATACGCTGATAGATCGTTTCGACGGGTTGGCCAGTATTGGTCTGCTTTCGTTCGCAGCGGTTGCCCAGTTTGCTCCCTCGTTGATTGGTGCACTTTACTGGCGTAGCGGGCACAAACGTGGCGCATTTATTGGGCTTTGTCTGGGCTTTGTGGTGTGGTTTTACTGCTTGCTGGTGCCGGTCATTCTTCCCGTCGAATGGGTGATGTTGCTGAATGAGAACGGGTTGTTGGGGTTGGGTATGCTGCGCCCCGAGGCACTGTTCGGGATCGAGGGTCTTGAGCCCCTGACCCATGGCGTGTTCTGGTCGTTATCGTTGAATACTGCGGCCTTTATTTCCCTGTCCCGAAGCGCCACGCATGATGCTCTGGATGAAGCGCAGGCCGCACGCTTTGTGGATATGCCCACTGACTGGTGGCGTGAAGGGATGGGGCACCCTTCCATTACCACCGCCGAATTGCTGGAGGTCTGCAAACGGGGCCTGGGAAACCCGCGGGCCGAGCCCTTGTTTTTTGACTATATGCAACGCCGCCATGTGTCGGAAGATTTGGCGTTGCCTGCCCCGCTTCATCTGGTGCGTTATGTGGAACGCCTGTTGGCCGGGACCATGGGGGCGTCGACGGCACGCATCGTGATGAGCTCGCTTCTGCGCAAGCAGAACAGCCGCCACGATGATGTTGTGCGGATGATGGATGAAGCGTCTGAGTTGATTCAGTTTAATCACCAGCTGTTGCGTACCACCATCGAAACCATTAGTCAGGGGATTTGTGTGGTAGACAGGGCCATGAAGGTAGTGGCCTGGAACCAGGCTTATGTGAAGCTGTTTGATTATCCCGACGGATTGATTCGGTTGGGCAGACCGATTGAGGAAGTGTATCGCTACAACGCAGAACGCGGCTTCTATGCAGGTAAAGATCAGGATGCCGATGTGGAAAAGCGGGTGAAGTTGTTACGCGATGGCAGTTCGCATCAATTCGAGCGCGAACTTCCAAGCGGCATTGTTGTTGAAGTGCGTGGTACTCCCATGGTGGGAGGCGGATTTGTCAGCACCTACATGGATGTGACGGAGCGAAAGCGGGATGAGTTGGCACTACGGCAAATCAATGAAAACCTGGAACATATGGTGGCCGAACGCACCCGGAAATTAACCGAGTTGAACGCCAAGCTGGCGCAAGCCAATGAAGGAAAAACCCGTTTTCTTGCTGCAGCAGGACATGATCTGATGCAGCCACTTAATGCCGCCCAATTATTTGCATCTTCCTTGAGGCAACAGTTAGCCAGCCAGACTGGATTTACGCAGGAGGTAGATGTATTGGGGCATATCGACAGTTCGCTGCAAGCTGCTGAGCAAATCATTACTGCGCTGCTTGAAATCAGCAAACTGGACACAGATACCATGCCTGTCCATATCCATCCGCTTCAGCTGAACAGGCTGATGACGCCCCTCGGTCAAGAATTTGTCGCGCTTGCCAATGCTCAAGACCTGTCCATGAAGGTAGTGGCGTGTTCGGCGGTAGTTGATAGCGATGAGGTGTTACTCAGGAGGGTATTGCAGAACCTGTTATCCAACGCTATTCGTTACACCGACAGTGGTCGAATTCTGTTTGGGTGCCGGCGTGAAGATCGCTGTATCCGTATTGATGTTTGGGATACAGGGCCGGGAATTCCGGATGATCAACATGAAAAAATCTTTCGTGAGTTCATGCGCTTGCCTCAGCAAGGGAAGCAATCGGTTAAGGGGCTTGGGTTGGGCTTGGCCATTGCCGATCGCATATGCCGTTTGTTGGGGCATACCCTGACAGTCAGGTCCTGGCCGGGCAAAGGGACGGTCTTCAGTGTCACCGTACCGCTCTCCTGCGGTGAGGCGCCGCCGGTTCTCTCTGAGGAAGCGGTACAAGAGCGTCCTGACGTGAGTGGTATGAGGGTGTTTTGTGTAGATAACGATGCTGCCTTACTGGCCAGTCTGGTTGGTGCCTTGCAGACTCTTGGCTGTGAGGTGGTTGCTGCAAGCGGACTGGAGGAGGCGAGGAAGAAAGCGGCATTTTGCCCGGCTCCGGATCTGTTGCTGGTGGATTACCAGTTGGACCATGAAAACGGTTTTGACGTCATCGAAGGGCTGGATGACTGCTGGGATGACGTCGTGCCTGCCATCTTGATGACCGCCGATCGACGTCCGGAAATCCGTCAGCAAGCTGAAGAGCAGGGTGTGGGTTTTTTGCAGAAACCGTTAACAGAGATGATGTTGAAAAGAGCGTTAGAGGCAGTTAACAGTTAACGGCGGAAGGCGTTGTCGAGTTATGAGGGGCTAGCTGTCAATTTTAACTGTCCGCTATGGGTTACTGTCGACTGACGGTGGCTCAATCGCCAGATCCTTCAGCGCCAATACGGCTTGTGTGCGGTTGCGGACGCCGAGCTTTCGGAAGATGGCGGTCATGTGGGCTTTGATGGTCGCTTCAGAAACGTCCAGTTCGTAAGCAATTACCTTGTTCTGCATCCCTTCCATCAGCATGCCCATGACCCGGAACTGTTGTGGCGTCAGGCTGGTAATGCGTTCGCTCATTGCGGAATGATCGGGCAGGGTGGGAGGCATGGCTCGACGCGCATATTCCGGTAACCATCGCTCTCCTGCCATGATCTTTTTCATGGCTTCGGTCATGGTCTCTACGGATGCGGATTTGGGAATGAACCCGTCTGCACCAAAGTGAATAGCCCGTTGTATGACATCCACATCTTCCGTTGCGGATATCACCACTAAAGGCACTTTCCGATATTGTTCCCTGAGATAAATCAAACCAGAAAAACCATGGGTTCCCGGCATGTGAAGATCCAGAAGAATGACATCAAAAGGGAGAGACTTGTGTCCGAGCTCTTCAAGTCCGGACAGGGAGTCAGCCTCGTGGATATTGGCATCGGTAAAGCTGGCCATCACCGCCTGTTTAAGGGCTGCACGGAAGAGGGGGTGATCATCTGCAATCAGTATGGTTGTCATGATCCTGTTTTAGCGATTTTTTGTTGTTGTGTATAGCCTTGTTTTGGGTGAGGGCTTTTTGCTGGTCTGAAATAAAAAGTGGCTGCCCGGGGAGGGCAGCACAGGGGAAAGAAACTGTAATAACAACAGAATCTTCTCAGCGAAAGCGCAACAGTCCACTGACTGCCCAAGGTGTAGGGCATATACAGAAAAGGGAGTGAAAACGGTCCTTTCCCTGGATTGTATGCGGTCTGAATTAATGGCCAATAGTGTGCTTGTCTGTCTTTTCTGTCGGTATTAGACCTTGGTCTTAGGTGGCAAGGACCGGCATCGTTGGAGAAGGTTCCCTGCCTTCGACCTATGGCTAATGGAGAAGGTTTCGTCCTCACAGCAAGCTGTCTTCGGAGTCACTTGCAATTTGATGACAACAAGAGGACAGGGCCATGAAAGCAATAATTCCCACGCGCCTGTGTGCAGCGATTCTGGTTGCTCATGCGGGTATTGCCGGGGCAGCGACGCTCGAAGAGCGCATTACCATTCTGGAAGAGCGTGTTGGTACCCCGGCTGAGGGGAATACTCAGATCGAGTTCGGGGGCTTTATCAAAGCCGATACCATGATCAGTAAATATAGCGACGGTGAAATAGCGGGTGGATCCGTTGGACGTGATTTCATGGTCCCGTCCACAATTCCTGTGGGAGGGGATGCCAGCTCTGCCGAGGTGGATTTCAGTGCCAAACAGAGCCGCTTCTGGTTAAAGAGTGCGACCATGACATCAGCAGGATTGGTCAAGGGGCATATCGAAATAGATTTTCAGACCAATGATATTGGCGATGAGCGTATCAGTAACAGCTATGCCCCACGTATCCGGCACGCCTACCTGAGTTGGGACAAGTGGCTGTTTGGCCAGACCTGGTCGACTTTCTTTAACGTCAGCGCGCTACCCGAGACCCTGGATTTCGTGGGTTCGTCAGGCACGATCTTTGAGCGCCAACCCCAGATTCGCTATACCCATGGCGGGCTGATGTTGTCGCTGGAGAATCCTTCTACCACCTTGTATGGCGGCACCCAGAATCCCTATGACGACAACGCCATGCCGGATATTGTCGCGCGTTATAACGTTACCGGTGACTGGGGCAACATGAGCTTGTCGGCCATGGGGCGTGAGCTGGCATACCAGGACACCATTGGTGGGGTTGATCAGGACGAAAGCGAATATGGCTATGGCGTATCCTTTGCGGGCCGCCTGATGCTTGGTGAGCGAGATGACATCCGTTTTCAGGCCAACTACGGCAATGCCATGGGCCGTTACTTCGTGCTCAATGCCTTCCGGGCCGGACAGATTGAAGCCAATGGTGATATTGAGCTGATCGATGCCTGGAGCGCGGTACTGGCCTTGCGTCATCACTGGAGTGAGCGCTGGCGTTCCAACTTCGCGGTTTCTCTCAGTGAAGCGGATAACCCTGATACCGTTGCGGCAACAACCAACAAGACCGTGGAAACGGCCCACGCCAATCTGATCTGGCAGGTGGCCAAGCCCTTGTCACTGGGGGGCGAACTGATCTACGGCAGTCGCGAGCAGGAAAATGGCGATGACGGTGATCTCAAACGCGTGCAGTTCACAGCCAAGTATGCGTTTTAACGAAGCACACCCCACGGAAAAAAGGGCGCTTCGGCGCCCTTTTTTAGGGTTCGCGGATTGGGAGTTTACTCTTCCCAACTGTCCACAGGAGCGTCGGTTTTCGCTCCGCTCACCCTTCGGGCCGCCCTGCGGGCGTTCCCTCGCTGCGCTCGGCGGCGGCGCGATTGTCAGGCGTATGGAATCGCGCCGCGAGCGACACTCCTACGGGATGGTTTTGCTGTGGCCTATTCTCCAAAACCGGTGAACCATAAAAAAAGGGACGCTAATGCGTCCCTCTTTCGTAGCGTGTAGCGTCTCTCTTATCAATCCAGATCCGCCGGGTATACGCCGTTCTCGTCGTGTACTTCCTTGCCGCTCAAGGGCGGGGTGAAGGCACAGGCAACGACCATATCTTCGTTCTCGCCACCATAAAGGTAATGTTCATCATGCTGGTCGAGCAGGTAGATAGTGCCTGGAGTCAGGTCGTAAACCTTGCCGTCATCCAGCGTTTCGATTTTGCCGCTGCCAGAAATCACATAGACGGATTCCCAGTGGTTGGCGTATTTGATGTGTGTCTTGGTGCCCTTGAAGATGGTGGTAATGTTGAAAGAATGGCCCATCTTGTCTTCTTTCAGGGACAGGCGAACAGACTGCCAGTTGCCGTTTTCGGCTTTGACGCAGCGTTCTGATTTCTCGGCTTCTGCCAGAGTGCGAACGATCATGAATAGAGTCTCCGGAATAAGGGGGAGGGAGAGGTTGGCCCGGCAAGGCGGGCCAACCAGAAGGGCTGGCAGTGAATTTAGCTGGCCAGGCTGGATACCGCGTGAGCTTCACCGCGCTTGATGCGGTCGGTCATCACTTCGCTGACGCTCTCCTTGACGATGTCCAGCGCGCGTGTCAGGTCTTCTTCGCTGATCGTCAGCGGACACAGCGTCTTGATGACCTGATCATCGGCACCGGAGGTTTCGATCACCAGCTGGCGCTTGAAGCACGCTTTGGTGATTTCTTCAGCTAGCTCGCCATCACGGGCCACCAGGCCCTGCATCATGCCGCGACCATTCAGGTAGAACCAGTGATCGTCATAACTGTTGGCGATTTCGCGGAAGCGGTCGGTGATGATGTCCGCCTTCTTCTGCACTTCCTTGGCGAACTTGTCGTCACGCCAATAGTGATTCAAGGCCGCTGCAGCTGTCACGAAGGCCAGGTTATGGCCACGGAAGGTCCCGTTGTGCTCGCCCGGTTTCCACTGGTCCAGATCCGGCTTCATCAGCACCATGGCAAATGGCAGGCCATAGCCGCTGAGGGACTTGGACAGGGTAATAATGTCCGGGTTGATGCCTACCTCGTCAAAGCTGAAGAAGGTCCCGGTGCGGCCACAGCCGGCCTGGATGTCATCCAGAATCAACAGCATGTCGTGCTTGCGACAAATCTTTTCGAGGTTGCGCAGCCACTCGAAGCTGGCGGCGTTGATGCCACCTTCGCCCTGAACGGTTTCCACGATCACGGCGGCAGGGTGGTCCACGCCGCTGGAAGAATCGCCCAATACCTTGTCCAGATATTCGGTGGTATCGAAGGCATCGCCCAGGTAGCCGTCGTAGGGCATCGGAGTCACGCCACCGAGGGTGACACCGGCCACGCCACGGTGGTGGCTGTTACCGGTAGCCGCCAGTGAGCCGAGGCTTACACCGTGGAAGCCATTGGTAAAGCTGATGATGTTTTCGCGACCCTTGATCACACGGGCAATCTTGAGTGCCGCTTCTACGGCATTGGTGCCAGTGGGGCCAGTAAACTGCATGACATGGTCCATGTCGCGGGGCTTCAGGATCACTTCATAAAACGCATCCATGAATTCACGTTTGGCCGTGGTATGCATGTCCAGGCCGTGAACAATGCCGTCACGCTGAATGTATTCCAGCAGTTTCTCTTTCAGAACCGGGTTGTTGTGGCCATAGTTCAGGGTGCCTGCACCTGCCAGGAAATCGATGTATTCCTTGCCGGTTTCGTCGTACAGGTAGCTGCCTTTGGCTTGGTCGAAGACCACCGGGAAGCTACGGGCATAACTCATGACTTCCGATTCGTGGCTTTCAAAAATTTCAGTATCCATGGTTCCTCTATCCTCGCTTGAATTCGGGTTGTTCGTTCGGGCTGTGGCGCTCTCAGGCGTCGTCGCGGTTGAACGGGCCAATACGCAGCAAATACTCGTCGTTATGCTCACCGGCAAAATGGATCCGGGAGTCGAAAAGAATGAACTCCTCGGTAGGCATGCTGCGCTCATAAGCGAAGCTGCGGAACATGCCCCATGACGCCTCATTGTCCGGAGTAATGGTGGTTTCAATGAACTGAACGTCGGTGCTTTCTTCCCTCTTGATCAGTTCGGCCAGCATGCGCTTGGCCAGCCCTTTGCCTCGGGCTTTCTGATGGACCGCAACCTGCCAGACAAACAGGACATTCTGTTGCTTGGGCGGGATGTAGCCGGAGATGAAGCCAACCAGATCGCCATCCATTTCGGCAGCGACAGACGTATCGGCAAAATGCGTGCACTGGAGCAAATTGCAGTAGACCGAATTCTCGTCCAGTGGCTTGCACTCGCTGATCAGTTTGTGAACCCGGCTGCCGTCCTGGCTCTCCGGTTTCCGGAAAGTAATGTCATCCGCTTTGTCGGTGGATGAATCCGCTTTCTTTACGTCGTCTGACATGGTTTCACTTATGGTCCGCTTTTGAATGGGTTGTTGCCTCTGTGCCGGCAGTGCGTGCCGACAGTTCCAGCGTGGGTTGGGCGCGGTCGATGGCGCCCAGGTCCAGCACTGGCGAGGCATCGATGTCCTCTGCGTTCATCATGGCCGCGACGCGCTGCAGTGAGCTGAGAATCAGTGATTGTTCCCAGTCTTCCAGGCGGTCAAAGCGGGCAATGAATTCGTCCTGCAGAGGGGTGGGAGCCTGGTCGATGATAGCCAGGCCTCCCTGAGTCAGGCAGGCATAAACGCGCCGCTTATCCGTTTCGCCCCGTTTGCGCTCAATCAGTTCGCGCTTTTCCAGGCGATCAAGAATGGTGGTGACCGTGGCTTGGCTCAGCGATACCTCGCTGGCCAGGTCGCCCATGGTCATCTCTCCCTTACCCGCAATGGCCTGCATGATCAGCAGTTGCGGTGAGGTGAGGCCGGAGACCTTGCTCAACTTGCGCGAGTAGAGGTCGGTGGCGCGAATAATCTGTCGTAATGCAATTAGCACGTCTTCGTGTCTGGCCATTGCCGTGAGTTCTCTTGATAACAAAGTAATATGACTGAATTGAGACATGGTATGTCTGATATCAATTTGAAGTGTAAGTAACTTTTCTCCATACAGAATCAGGGCAATGGCAAGTAATTCCCTGCGAAAGTTGGTAGGCTATTTTAGTGGTGTAATATTTAGATGTCAAAGTAAATGCTTGGAGATCAGGCCCGAACCACGCTGAAGCCCTGACAGTGCGGGGGACAGCGCCGTTTGGTCGGGTCAGTCCGGCGCGAGGGGATACCTGAATGCAACAGACGTTATTGCGACTGCTGGAAGGGGTGGACCGCGGTCTGCGCCTTCTTGAGCAATGTGTGGTGGGGGGCTGTATTCTGGCCATGGCCCTGCTGATGAGTGCCCATGTGGTGGGGCAGGCGGTAGTTGGGGAGGGGATTCCCGGTACCTATGAAATCACCAAGATGCTGATTCTCGGCATTACCTTTGTGGGCTTGGGTTACGCAGCACGCCAGGCCCGCCACATCCGGATGTCTGCCATTTATGAGCAGCTCAACGACCCTTCCCGCAAAGGGCTGCAGATTCTGATTGCCGCCGGTACCGCCGCGCTGATGTTCTTTTTCGCCTGGAAATCTGGTCAGTACGTGATGGATATTTATGAGCGGGGGCGGGTCAGCGCGTCACTGCAGATTCCCATGTGGACGGTCTATACCACTTTGCCAGCCGGGTTTGTGCTGGCCGGCATCCAGTACCTGCTAACCATCGTCCGCAACCTGACGACGGAAGGGGTATGGCGCAGTTTCACTGAGAAGGATGTCTATGCCAGCGTGCCGGAGCAGGGCGGTCATGATAAGGGGCAAGGAGACGCGTCATGCTGATTATTCTTGCCCTGATCATGTTGCTGTTGTTGCTCATGGGCTACCCCATGATGGTGCCACTGGCGGTCGGCACCTTGTTCATGATGTTCACGGACATGACATTTTTCGGCCCGGACCAGGCCGTGACCTGGATGATCACCGGGGTCAGCAGCTGGGTGCTGGCGGCAGTGCCCATGTTTATCTTTGCCGCGGACATTCTCACCAAGGGGCATACGGCCAACCGGTTGCTGGATCTGGTGGACACCTTTGTCCGTCATCTGCGTGGTGGGTTGCCGATTACTACGGCGGCATCCTGCGCCGTGTTCGGTGCTGTCTCAGGATCTACCCAGGCCACGGTCGTTGCTATGGGCGGGCCTATGCGGCCGCGTTTGCTAGCCAGGGGCTACTCCGACAAATTCGCGCTGGCCCTGATTATCAATGCCAGTGATATTGCCTTGCTGATTCCACCCAGTATCGGATTTATCGTCTATGGCGTGGTGATGAAGACCTCCATCGGTGATCTGTTTCTGGCCGGGATTCTGCCCGGCCTTCTGGTGTTGTTAATGTTTTCGGCCTACTGCTGGGCCGGGGCATATCTCAAGGGCATTGAGCCTGAACCTCGCGCCTCCTGGTCCGAGCGGTTGCGAGCGCTTCGGGGGGCTGCTCTGCCGCTGGGGTTTCCGGTGTTGGTGGTCGGCGGCATTTACGGTGGCTGGTTCAGTGCGGTGGAGGCATCCGCCATTGCCGTGGCCTATGCCTTGCTGCTGGAAGTGGTGATTTACCGCAAAGTCAAAATCCGTGATCTCGGGCCGTTGGCGCTTTCCAGCGGCATGATTACCGCCGTGGTTTTTATTCTGGTGGCGATTGGGGCGGCGTTCTCCCACACCCTGGGCACCGCCGGCATTCCCGAGCAGTTGCTGGGGCCGGTGATCGATTCCATTGGTGACAATCAGGTGGCGGCGTTGGCGTTGATTGCCGTGTCGTTTTTCATCGGCTGCATGTTTGTGGATCCCATCGTGGTGATCCTGATTCTGGTGCCGATTTTCAAACCGCTAATCCAGGCGGCCGGGTTGGATCCGGTCCATGTGGGGGTGATCGTCACCCTGCAGGCGGCTATCGGGTCAGCGACACCGCCCTTTGGCTGTGACATTTTTACCGCCATCGCGGTGTTCCGTCGTCCCTATCTGGAAGTGATCCGCGGCACGCCCCCGTTTATTGCCATGTTGTTGTTGGCCACGGTCATCCTGATCCTGTTCCCGGAGATTTCCCTGTGGCTGCCGTCGCTGGGCGGAGAGTAGGTTGTGACATGCGGGGTTTTATTGCACCCGCAACAGGTACAAAAAAACCCGGCATCCCTGCCGGGTTTTTCTGTTCAGGGAAGCCGCAATTATTTGGTTTCCTTGATCGCCTTCAATAGCGCTTTCATTGAGGCCTCGCCTCCGGCGCCAACCTCTTTTACAAAGGTTTTGCGAACGGGTTTGGCCATTTTTTCGAAGGCCTGTCGCTCTTTTTGGGTCAGCTCGATGATCTCGATATCGCTCTTGTCACGAATGATATCCAGTCGTTCCTTGTTGAACCGGGTCTGAATGTCGTGACCTTCCTTTACCAGCGACTTGGTAACCTCGTCTACCATGGTGCGCTGCTCATCGCTGAGGCTGTCATACCAGTCCGAGTTGCCGATCACTGTGGCAACAAACTGGGACTGGTCGGCAAAGATCATGTAGTCCTGTACCTCGTAGAACGCCATTTCTTGATGGGCGAAAACGGGTTGAATGTTGCCTTCGGCCTGACCTTGCTGGAGGGCGCTGTACAGTTCGCCATAGGCAATGGAGGTAGGGGAAGCCCCGTACGCCCGATAGGTGGAACGCAGCAAGGTGTTATCCATGACGCGAATGCCCAGGTTCTCCATGTCGGCAGGGGTGCGGATGGCCTTGTTCGCAGTCCATACCTGATAGCCTTCGGCCAGCTCGGCCAGCGGTACCAGTCCCCGTTGACGGAAGGCGTTCTGCCAGGCGTCGCTTTTCAGGAAGGTGTCTGAGTTCAGGGCCTGGGCGGTACGCCACTGGTCGGCGGGCATGATGTAGTTCAGGTTGAGTAGCTGGCTTTCCGGCACGGTGCCGCCCAATGCCCCTGAGGCGAAGCCGATCTGGATCGCGCCGCCCTGAATCGCGTCATAAAGCGCCGAGTAGCTGGAGCCCCATTTGCCGTAGGGTAGGAGTTGCACATCAATGTCGCCATTGCTGCGTTCTTCGATGCGTTTTTCAAATTGCTCGGCGTAACGATGCTGGACGCTGCCTTCTATTTCTTCCAGGCCAAAGCGCCAGGTTTCGGCCATGGCGGTGGTAGAGAGAGTGAAAACGCCCAGCGTGGCGGCGCCAATCAGTCGTCGCAAGTGCATGCTTATCCCTTTTGGTTGCCAAATGTGGAAACCACTACATGGCATCACAACATCACTGTCAACCGGTCGGCCCACATCCGTGACTGGAACCGACGTGTCCAGAATGCGACCATTACCGCACTGGGTAGCGCAAGCGATGAGGACAAAACATTGATGAAAACGTTTCTGCAGCAAGGTTGCGCAGTGCTGTTGGTGCTGTTCGCCATGACGGCCACCGCTGAACCTGGCGCTGATGCGGCACAGGCCCCTCGCCCCGAAGCCCAGAGCGAAATCGAGAAGGGACCGGTGATATCCCAGTTCCGGGAGAACTGGATTCTTGGTGAGTTGCGAACCCTGCGTCAGGACATGATGGAATATCGCAACCAGATGAACCTTCTGGTGACCGATCGGGAGCTGGAAGTGGCCGACAAGGCCATGGGCTATGCCACCAATACGGTGACTTACTTTTTCTACTTGATCGCCGGTGCCGCTTCCATTCTGGCGCTGGTGGGCTGGTCGACGATTCGTGATCTCAAGGATAATGTGCGGGTCTATGCTGAGAAGGAGATGGCGCGGCTCACCAGTGAATACGAAGCTCGGCTGGCGGACCTTGAGCGCGAGCTGCGCAAGAAGTCGCGTACCATCGCGGAAAACCAGGAAGAGATTGAGCGAACCAACGAAATCCACAGCCTGTGGCTAAAGTCCACCAAGGAACCCAGTGCCCAGGCCAAGATCGAGATCTACGACCGCATTCTGGAGCTTCGCCCTGATGATCCGGAGGCGCTGGCCTGGAAGGCCGATGCCGCTCTGGAACTGGGAGAGCAACGCTGGGCGCTGAGCCTCTGTGACCGGGTGCTGGAAGTGGATGAAGAAAACGCGCATGCCCTCTATCAGCGCGCATGTGCCTGGTCCGGACTTGGCGAAATCGACAACGCCCTCAGCGATCTGGAGGCGGCGATAAATACCTCGGAAACCCTCGTCCGTCACGCTCGGGTAGAGGAAATGTTCCGACCACTGCAAGGACTGGAGCGCTTTGATGTGTTGGTCGGAAACGACAGTGACCCGACAGTCTCTGGCTGACGGCTTCTTCACGGGCGCCATAGTACTTTTCTGTCAGACTGATAGGTTGTAGGGGCCCGTAAATTGCCCCTTTGCGGGTCACTTTCTGCTAGACTTGCCCCCCTTGTAGGAAAGGGTGATGACCCCCATATGACCGTTACATGGCTTGATCGAGGGATTTCACTGCGATTGGCCGATATCATCACCCCCTGTGGAGAAACCCATGACACGTGAAAACGGTGCCGACAGCACCAAGCAGATGCCGGATGTGGCATCCAACTCCATGGTGGATCATATCCATAGCACCCTGGACTGGGTGGGCATGAGTGAAATTCACTTGCCTGCGCGGGTCAGTGATACCCTGGCCGGTGAAAGACCGGTGAGCACCTCTATCCAGGCCTATGTGAATCTGGCAAATCCGGATGCCAAAGGCATTCACATGTCCCGTCTGTTCCTGATGCTGGAAGAGACCTTTGGCGACCATTCCGTCAGCTCTGCCTCCATCGAGCAGTTGCTGCGCAATTTTCTGGAAACCCACGAAGGGCTTAGTACCCGTGGCTTCGTGCAGCTGGATTTTGAATACTCCATGCGCCGCCCGGCGCTAAAGAGCAGCTATTCCGGCTGGAAAAGCTACCCGGTAAGTATCAAGGGCACTCTGTGCGAAGAAGGCATGCGCATCGAAATGTATGTGGAGGTGCCGTATTCCTCAACCTGCCCGTGTTCTGCTGCCTTGTCTCGCCAGCTGATCCAGGAGCAGTTCCGCAAGGACTTCCAGGATGGCAAGGTGGATGCGGAAGCGGTTCTGGAGTGGCTGGGTACAGAGGAAGGGATCGTTGCTACTCCGCATAGCCAGCGCTCTGTGGCGCAGGTGCGTGTGTTGCTGGATCACAACGAGGGTGATGCCTTCCCGATCACAGCCCTGATTGACTCCATCGAAGGCGCTTTGAAGACGCCGGTGCAGACCGCGGTTAAGCGTGTGGACGAGCAAGAGTTTGCGCTACTCAATGGCCAGAATCTGATGTTCTGTGAAGATGCGGCCCGCCGCCTGAAGCAGGCCATCGATCCGCAATCCTGCTACAAGGACTTCTGGCTGCGGGTGAATCACCTGGAAAGCCTGCACGCCCACAACGCAGTGGCCATTGTCACCAAGGAAGTGGACGGCGGTTATTTGCCGATACCCTGATTATTCGATATCGCGTGAAACCTGAAAGGGCGGCCTGTGGCCGCCCTTTCTCGTTTCTGGATTGGCTGACCGGGGGAACAGAGTTGGCGATATTGTGACCTTTAGCCGGGCTTGCTACCCTCGTTTTGCGTATAGTCCGAGCATATCAACAATAATAAATGCGCTAGGCAGGCACAGGAATGGGCTCCACTGAGGCGTCGCCCCCGGTATCCGGGAGTTTCGAGCGCAGCGAACTGGTCGCGCGACTCGATGGTTGTGAATGTGTTCCACTTACGTTGTTGCTGGCGCCGGCAGGTTCCGGCAAGTCAACGCTGTTGCATCAGTGGCAGCAGCATCTGTCCGCGACACGGCCGGAAGCGCATGTGGTGAGCTTTGCTGTGCAGCCCATGGACGATGAGCCCGTGCGTTGTTTGCGTCGCTTTGCCGAGCAGACCCGTGCCGCCATCCCTGCCTTCGATACCTCCTGGTTCATGCCTTTTGATGTGTCCGAGCTGCCAGCGTCTTCGGTGGCTGAGGCGCTCTACGATGCACTGGAACAGATCCCCGAACCGGTCTACATCGTGTTTGATGACTTTCAGTACATCACCAATGACGAGGCCCTCAGCGTCATTAATGCGCTGATTGCCCACCCGCCAACGGATGTCCGTCTCATTATTGCCAGCCGAAGCCGGCCACCACTGGATGTGGGGCGGCTGCGCCTGAATGGCGAGCTGCTCGAGCTGGATGCTTCGGCCTTGCGGGTCAGTCGTGCCGAGGTGGTGGAGTTAAATTCGCGCCTGGGAGGCGAGCCCCTGGAGGGAGGCGAACTGGATCACCTGATGGCCATTACTGAAGGTTGGGTGGCGGGAGTGAAGATTGCCCTGATGGGCGCCATGGGGGCGGGTGTCGGGGCGCTGAATAATTTTAATGCGAGCCAGCCGGAGATCATGGAGTACTTTGGCCATGCCGTCCTCAAGGGCTTGCCTGAATTTGCCCGAACCCTGTTTATGCAAAGCAGTCTGCTGGACAGCTTTGATGCCCCACTGTGTGACGCTGTTCTCGACACCACGTACTCGGCGCGTTTGATGGAGGAGTTATCCCGTCGCGAGTTGTTTATTCTGGCCGTTCCGGGGCGGCCGGGCTGGTTTCGCTACCATGCCCTTCTGCGTGATTTCTTGCAGGCAAGAGTGGCCATTGATATGCCCGATTGTGTTGTCCCGATTCACCGTCGGGCTGCGCGCTATTTTATCGCCAAGGAAGATTACGAGCAGGCGCTATGGCACGCCAGGCGGGGGGAGGACCACGAAGCGTTTCTGGGTGCACTGGCCAGGGCGTTTGATTACTGGTTACGTGAAGGTTATGCCAGTCAGATTCTCGAATGGGCGGAAGACGTCTCGGACGAGGCGTTGTTGTCACGTATGGACCTGGCGGCACCTCTGATTAGCACCTTGACCTTGTCGCGCCGTTTTTTTCGTGCACGGTATTTTCTCGACGCGCTAAAAGCGGAACCACCTCTGGATTACCGGGGCCGGTACGGCGATGAGCATACTCTGGAGTTTCTCGAGCTCCATTTGCAGTTGTTCCAGCACGACACAGACTTCATGGAAGGAGCGAACCTGTCGCTGCTGATGGAGACTAGCAGTCACCATGATGTGCGTGCGTTTTCTCTTGCCATGGTGGCGTACTATCACTTGCAGCATGGCCGTTTGCAGTCGGCATTGGCTTTTTCCAGTCAAGCTCGTGACGTGCTGATGCAGTTGGGGCACCGTTTTACGGCAGGGTATGCCGGCCTCATCACAGCGCTTGCCAATCAGCAATTGGGGCATATTGCCGAGGCGGTAAGCTTCATTACCGAGCATTTCAGCAAGACGCCTCGGGATTGTCCCACCTGGTCTTTGTGGGCTACCGGGATGGTGGTGGTGTTGTATGACCAGAACCGATTGGACGAGGCCCGGCAATTGTGTGAAGACCTGTTGCCAATGGTGTCTACTGCTTCCGCTACAGAAGTAATTTCTACTGTTTACCTGACGCTGTCGCGGCTTCATCACCTGCAAGGCAACCGTAAGCATTCTGAACGCATGCTGGAAAAATTGTTGGGTATCCTGCAATTGGGAAACTACGAGCGATTCGTCAGCATGGCCCTGCTGGAAAGAGTGCGACAGGCCTATGTCAATGCAGACTGGAGCCAGCTGGATGTCATTGCAGAGCGTTTTGCACTGGCGGAATGGGTGCAGAAAAATCTGGATCTGCAAGATGTTCCCTACAGCCAAAGCTGGGAGCGCCGAGGGTTGGCCGCCGCTTATTGGCTAATGGCGGTTGGTCGTCACGATGACGCGGAGACGGCGCTGTTGCTCTTGCGCAAGGTGGTAAACGGTGCGGGAATCCGTACCCGCGGTTTGATCATGGAGGCAAACTTGCTGGTCTTGCATGCGCGAAGGAAGAGCGAGACAGAACAAATTCGTCAGATCGATACCTTGATCAGCCGCTATGGGCTGCTCAATGTGAATCAGCCAGTGTTCGACGAAGCGCCCGGTCTGGCTGCCCTGATGCAGGCGCTTTGGCAAAAAGGGCGGCTGGTTTTACCGGAGTTTTATACGCAGTTGTTTGGCGCTGTATTTACGTCGGTGACAACCGGTCATGCTCCCCTTGAGGTGGATCCGGCTTCTGTGTTGACCCCTCGTGAACACGAGATCTTCGAGTTGTTGCAAAGTGGCTTGAGTAATGCCCAGATCAGTGAACAGACTGGAACTTCGGTCACCACCACCAAATGGCACCTGAAGAACATCTACAGCAAGCTTGGGGTTTCCAATCGGACGGAAGCCGTGCTCCGCGCGTCGACACGGTGAGTTGAAAGTTGAAAAGCGCGGGTGAGGTCGGTGGGAATTTGCCGTGAGGTGCCCGCGCTCAAGGGCCTGATTGTCGCGTGATCCCGGAGCTGGAGTGCCTTGGCCGGGTCTTGATTCGCCTTTTAACCTTGAACGTTCAACAGCTCCCCAAACCTTGAACCGGTTCGCGATTTTTACTCCCTTTTGATTACCCCCTCCCAGGGGAGGGGGTGGAGGGGGGGGACCATTGCTAGAGTGCCGTCGTTGTCTGTAATTACCCCGAGAATAACAACGACGGAGGCTTATCATGGCTATGTCCCCCTGGGTCACCTGGCCGGCCCTGACCAAATTCGGCTCGCTGGGCGTAATGGCCGCGCTGCTGGTGTTGGCCGGCGAGCGCAGCGAACTGCTTGAAAACAACATGTTCGACACGGAAAACTGGGATGAAAAAAATGCCGGTATCACCTGTGACGAACGTAGTCTGACCGCCCGTACCGAAGACGGAACCTGTAACATCCTGGAAAACCCGGCAGAAGGGTCCGTGCACGTGAACTTCGGCCGTAATGTGGATCCGGCGTCTGTGTATGCCGAGTCCAACAGCGGCAACCTGCTGAACCCCAACCCCCGTGAAGTCAGTAACCTGATCATGTCCCGGGGCGGCGATTTCAAACCTGCCACCAGCCTTAACTTCATCGCCACCAGCTGGATCCAGTTCATGGTCCATGACTGGTTCGATCACGGCCCGCGTACCGATGCCGATCCCATCGAGTTTCCGATTCCTGCTGGGGATGTACTGGGTGGCGGCACCATGTCGGTGCAGCGTACCCGTCCGGATCCCTCTGTCAGTGGTGATGAAGGGATCATCACCTACGAAAACGTGAACACCCACTGGTGGGATGGTTCACAGCTGTATGGCAGCAGCAAGGAAACCAACGATGAAGTACGTTCCTTCGTGGACGGTAAACTCAAGGTGGATGGCAATGGTCGCCTGCCTACCGAGTTCCTGAGCGGCAAGCCCATCACCGGTTTCAATGAAAACTGGTGGGTCGGGTTGAGCATGCTCCACCATATTTTCACCCAGGAACACAACGCCATCGCCGACATGCTCAAGGCCAACCATCCGGGGCAATCAGACCAGTGGTACTTCGACAAGGCGCGACTGATCAACTCTGCGCTGATGGCCAAGATCCACACGGTGGAATGGACACCGGCGATTCTCGCCAACCCGGTACTTGAGCGTGCCATGTACGCCAACTGGTGGGGCCTGGGTGGGGATCGCGATACCCGCGACAAATTCCAGGACGATCTCGACAACCTGAACAACAACATCGGCCAGTTGGGCGCCCTGTTCAATGCTGTCGGCATCGACAATGATCTGGGGCAGCAAGACACCGGTTCCATCGAGCATGCCCTCGCTGGCCTGGTGGGTTCCCGCACCCCCAACAACTACGATGTGCCCTATACCCTGACCGAGGAATTCGTGTCGGTGTATCGGATGCATCCGTTGCTGCGTGACGAGATCAAGGTATACGACATCGGCTCCAACGTGGTGGATCAGGAAATCGCCCTGCAGGACACCCGAAACGGTGATGCCGAAGACCTGATGGATGATATTGGCCAGGACCGCCTGTGGTACTCCTTCGGTATTACCCATCCGGGTGCGCTGACGCTGAACAACTACCCGGACTTCCTGCGTAACCTGTCCATGCCGCTGATTGGCGACATCGATATGGCCGCTATCGATATCCTGCGTGACCGTGAGCGTGGTGTGCCGCGTTACAACGAATTCCGACGCCAGATCGGCCTCAAGCCGTTGACCAGCTTCGAGCAACTGACCAACGACCCGCAGCTGCTGGCGGACCTGAAGTCGCTTTACAACAATGACATCGAATTGATCGATACCCTGGTCGGGCAGCTGGCTGAAGAAACCCGTCCGGAAGGGTTCGGCTTTGGCGAGACATCGTTCCAGATCTTTATCCTGAATGCGTCTCGTCGTTTGATGACCGACCGTTTCTTCACCACCGATTACACCGACGAGGTGTACACCGCCGAGGGTATCGACTGGGTAGAAAACAACACCATGGTGGATGTGATTCGTCGTCACTTCCCGGCCCTGGCGTCGAGCCTGGTGGGCATGGACAACGCGTTCAAACCCTGGGGTCTGAAGATTCCTTCTGACTATCAGGATTGGGATGCCGAAACCAAGCAGAACCACCTGTGGGTCAATGGCGCACTGCGTACCAGTTACGAAGAGGGTGAGGTCCCGGCTATCGAGCCTATCGATATTGGCGGTCTGATCAATTCCATCCTGTGGAAGAAAGTGCAGGACGTGACCGATGTGGCGCCTCCGGGTTACAGCAAGCCGATCCACCCCCGTGGTGCCCTGGCCAAGGTGAAGTTTGTCCCCAGTTCCGGGCATGATTTTACCGGGCTGTTCCAGGGGGCGGATCATGGTCTGTTGCGCCTGTCTGTCACCGGTGATCCGTCTGATCGAGGATTTGCCCCAGGGTTGGCACTGAAACTGTTCGTGGACGGTAAGCGCTCTGAAAACGTCTCTGCGCTGTATACCCTCAGTGGTCAGGGAGACAATCACAATATCTTCGCCAACGAATTGTCCAACTATGTTCAGGCAGAAGTGAACGAAACCCTGGGAACCACGACCTTGTTCTCTCTGGTATCCAGCAAGCCGACCTTGCTGGTGATGAGTGACATGGCCAAAGTGAATCAGGATGGCTCAACGGTTGGCAGTGCGAAAACGCCATCGCAGATCTATTTCGTACCCAACAGCAGCCTGAAAAACAGCACCAGCGCCGCCCCGCACGATTTCCGTGATGACTTGACTGCGATTCCGGCGGGCACCAGGGTCTATGATGTCTATGGCACCACCAAGAGCATCAAAACCTCGATTTGGCCCTGGGTCACCGCGCGCTATGCCCGCGAGCGCCGTAACAGTGCCGTCAAGATAGGTGAATTGGTGACTGATTCCGAATTTACCCTGTCCCAGTTCGGCGACACCGGTATTTTCTTCAAACATCAGCGCTATGAAGACCGCTAAATAACAACAAGAAAGGTACCCCTGATAGCCCGGGCCTGCATCGCAGCCCGGGCTTTTTTTATGCAGCCTGATAAATGAGACAACAGGCCGCGATGTTGCATCCTGTCGCTTTATTGAAGTGATGTTCAGCACAGAGGACATCATCTTGATGCTCTGTCACCGATTTGCTGAAAAGGGGCTTGATCCCAATCCCTATCACGTCACCATTCTGTGAGGAGGCTCGGCTCGCGCGACGTCGAGCATGGAGTGATTCCTTTGCTCAGCAGGCTGTCTGTGGTTGTAAGAGATGGCTTACAGAAAAGCTCGCTGCTGGATATACCGTAACTTTGTTCGATGAGGAAAATAAAAGCACAGGTGTGCCGGTGCTGTGTGAAACGATTTGGGGTTTCTCAGAGGGGGTATATATTCAGTGCTGATGTGATGTGCTGCGTATATTGGGGGGCTGGAGTTTCAATGGGTGAATCTGAAATTATTTCTTTCGACTTTCATATTTCGCAGGGTGCAAATGACTGTGAGGTATCTCAAATCACGTTTTGGCAAACCAGGCATGGTGAAGATAATGGATAACGAGCTGCGGCAGCCGAATACGATTTCCGCTATTTTGTCGTTTCGATGCGCCGGCGGCGTACGTTGATTCACGGATAGTGAAGAAGGGAACTCCATGGAGAAGAACATTGCAGTGATTCTGGGTAGCCCGGATCCGGACAGTTTTTGCCGTGCGCTGGCGGACCGCTATGCCCAGGCGGCTGAGCAGGCCGGTCATCAGGTGCGTTATTTTCGGCTGGGGGAGGTCGAGTTTGACCCGGTACTGCGTCATGGCTACAACCAGCGACAGGAATTGGAGCCAGGTCTGCAGGAGATCAAGGAGGCGATCAGCTGGGCTGAGCATCTGGTATTGGTCTATCCGGTGTGGTGGGGCGGGATGCCTGCGCTGCTGAAAGGTTTTCTGGATCGTGTGTTTCTTCCCGGGTATGCGTTTCAATACCGAAAGAATTCGCCGCTTTGGGACAAGCTGCTGGCAGGGCGCTCTGCTCATGTCATCACTACCATGGATACTCCTCCCTGGTATTTTAAACTGGTCTATCGCAGCCCGGCCCACAACCAGATTCGCAGGACCATTCTCGAGTTTGTGGGTTTTAAGCCAGTAACCATAACGGTGCTTGGGCCGGTGCGTGATGCCTCGCGGTCCAGGAAAGCGGCCTGGCTGGACAAGATCGCCGCCTTCGCCAAGGCATCATGAGAGGCCCTGCCAGCGAGTGGGTTTTGGGCAAATAGTGAGATTGAGTGTGCTCCTGGATTCACTGTTATGGGGGCTCTGATTCAACAACGAAAGCAAGGTTCGTTATCGCGATTGGCGATCGTGCCATGCGGGTTTACCTGCAACAGGAATGGGTCATGACATTTCAGACGATCCCCGTGCTTCGCATCTTTGATGTGGAGAAAGCAAAAGCCTTTTATCTGGATTTTCTCGGCATGAAGGTAGAGTGGGAACACCGGTTCGAGGCGGATTATCCTGTGTATATGCAGGTGTCGAGAGACGACTTGGTGTTTCACCTGAGTGAGCATTCCGGTGATGGAACGCCGGGGTCCAAGTTGTTCGTGAAGACGGCGGATCTGGAAGGGTTGTACCGGGACATCATGGCCAAAGGGTATCGATACTGCCGCCCGGACATTTCCGTTGCCCCTTGGGATAGCCGGGTTTTTGAAGTCGTGGACCCGTTTTCCAACCGGATTCTTTTTAGCGAAGGTTAGGGTTTCACGCCGTGGGGCCTTGGCGCTGTACTGCCACTCACAAAAAACCGCGCGGCGGCGCGGTTTTTTATGGGCAATATTCCGATCCGTATCAGAAGCGGCCGTTCAGGCCCAACCCAAGATTGGTGACTTCATCGCCACTGCGGTCGACAACTCGCATGTACTCGACGCTGACGAACATGTTGTGGGTGATGGTGACATCAACCCCAAGGCCGAGGGAGATGTCCTTGTAGTTTTCCCCGTCACTGCTACCGAAACGGTTTTCTTCGGTGGTTTCCATATAGGTCAGGCCGATCAGACCGTAGGGGCGTACTGGCAGGGTGTTGGGGAATTGGCCACGGAAGTAGGCGCCGTAGTAACGGTCGATTTCCACATCGACGCCATTGCTGAGTTCGTCGTCCCCCATGCCCAGCCCCAGACGCAATTCGCCGCCCAGGGTTTCATCCTTGTTGATCCAGCTGCCGAACTTGAATTGCACGGCCTCGGGTTTGGCACTGGCGGTGGTGTTGTCCGGTTCGATCTTGCTGCTGATGTAATCAAGGCCGGCGAAACCACCTGCGTTGGCACACAGAGGCAGTGCCAGGGTGGCGGCAATCAGGGCTTTCTTCATGATCTCTCCCGCAGGGTCTGTAGTCACAACGATGTCATGTGAGAGATTGTAGTGAAAAGCAGCGCCTTCGGCGACTGATAGGAAATGGCGCCCCGGGCGGGGCGCCGTCGCAACCGGTATGGCTTAGTGGTCATGACCATCATGGTCATGTTCGTCACCGTCTTCATGCGCTTCCCCCAGCCCGGCCCAGGCCAGTGCGGCCGGTGGGAAATTGAGGGCGAGCGGAGTTTCAATGCTGCCTTCTTCCAGGTGGATGACAACAATATTCTGGTTGCCGGCATCAGACAGGAAGGCGTGGGCGGGTTCACCTGCCACGGTCATGGAGACGCGGCTGCCGTGGCCGCTTGATGCGGGTGCGGCGCTATCGGGGTCAATGGCATCTTCAAGATGGGCGTGCTCGCTCCAGTCGGCGGTGTCGATGATGCGAAGATCGCCGGTATCGTCCAGCAGGACCAGATGCTCGGCATGGGGATCAAGGCTGTGATTATCCAGGGAGACCGAGGCCCCTTCTGTCCAGTCGAGCTCAGTTGCCGAGGCGGTATCAGGATCAATGATCAGGACGCGATCACCGGCGTAACCAACAAACTCTGCCAGTTCATGGTGGCTGTCGAAGCTGCCGACACGCTCGCTGCCAGTGAGGCCCAATGTCGCATTGCTGACATGCTGGGCGGTGAAGTCCTCACCGTCCTGATGCACGATCAGTACACCGTCGCTGCAGCCGAAAATAGAGTAGTCTTCGTTGGAACCGGCTCCGTGAAGGTCCGGGCAATCCAGGCTGATGGTGTCTTCCTTGTGGTAGTGATCATCGTGCTGATGGTATACGTCTACCTTTTCCGGCAGGCCTGAGGCGGCGGTGCGGAACGTGGCCAGCAAGATGTCGCCACGAGGTTCAGCGACACCATGGTGGGCGCTTGCCAGAGTCTGGCTGGCTACGCTGCTGGCGGATTCCAGGGTGTCGTCGGTGACGACGTCAACCTCTGCCATCAGGCTGCTACCTGCATCACCGTCATAAAAAATGGCGGCTTGTTCACCGTGGACACGGTAATGGGTGGGGGCCGGGCCGGTCAGGGTTCCGGCGAAGCCGGGAGCGACTTCGTCAACATGGTCGTCATGGTAATACAGGCCGCCATCCACGATTTGTACCTGGTTTGCAGTACGCTGGAGGGCCAGCACAAAGCGCTTGCCAGGGCTGGTGTAAAGTGCGCTGGGTGCGTTATCCAGAGCCAGGGAACCGGGCAAAAGTGCGCCTTCCTCAAGGTCGTAGACGTACAGCTGGTCGCCCGCGCCATCCCGGGAGGCGATGACCAGCCGGCCGGGATGTTCGCTGCTGCCGTGGTCATGTTCGTCTTCGGCGCTTCCCAATGAACTGGTGCCCGTCTCATTACAGCCAGCCATCGCCAGCGCGACGACCAGTGACAGGGGCAGGGCGGCGTGGTGTTTCAGGTTTTTCATCATGCGTTGCATGGTGTTCTCCAATTCGGTGTTGTCGTGCCTGGCGGATAAAGGCGCCAGGCGAGTTGCCGTTGTGATGTGCGGCGTCAAAATTCGATGCGGGTGCCTACCGTGAGATTGCGACCCGGTTCCGGCACGGTGCTGGCAAGGAAGGAGGCGTGATTGAATACCTCTTCGCCAAGCAGGTTGTTGCCCCGCACAAAGAAGGTGTAGCGCTGGTCACCGCGCAGGCGGTAGCTCAGGGTGGCGTTCACCATGTCATAGGAAGGGGTGGTTTCTTCGAATCCGGCGATCTGGTCCTGTGCGAAACTGCGGTAGAGTTCCAGCTCACCGTCAAAGTGACCAACATAACTCGTCAGTCGGGTGCCGGCACGCTTGGCAGGAATGCGAGGCAGATAGCCGCCGTCATCGAAGGTGGCGCGCACCATGTCACCAAAGACGGTGATGCCAAGCCGGTCGATGCCGTAGTAGCTCACCGAGCCTTCGGCACCAGTAAAGGTGGCGTCGCGCTGGCTGTACTTGATCAGACGGAAGTCTTCCTGCTGGTCCAGGGTACGGGCATAAATGTAGTTATTGATGCGGTTTTCAAATACCCCCAGATCGAACAGCCAGTCCCCTTCTGTTTTACGCAGATTCAGGTTGGCGCTCAGGCTGATTTCATCATCCAGAAGATCCCGCGGGGTACCACCGCAGTCGCTGAGCAGGCCACACTCATAGGTATTGGTAGCCAGATGGACACCATCGGCATAGAGTTCCTGCGCTGAAGGCGCGCGACCGGAATGGGTAGCCGACAGTACCAGCTCGTAACCGGGCGCGAAGCCCCAGTTCGCCGCGCCAGAGAAGGATGCATTATCCGCTGTGACTTTCAGCAAGGTGTCACCATCACGGGCATCCGGTGTTTGCGTAAGGTGTTCCTGGCGGGCACCAAACTCAAATGACCACTGATCGTTGAGGGTGTATTGCTCTACCACAAAGAGGGCAATGGACTCGGTTTCCGTTCTGGGAACAAAAGCCTCTGACCCCAGCGAACTGAAATCAAAGTTTGTGTATTGCAGGCCGACCACGCCACGCCAGTTTCCCAAGGGCGCATGCTCCACTTCAAGGCGCGCATCTCCACCTTTGTTGGTGAAGGTGCTGCCGATCTCGCCCTCTTCAATTTCGTGATGGCGATAATCGGTGTGGTTGCCCCGAAACCGGATAGAGGCAATGCCTGCGAAGGGATTCCGGTATTCGCCGCGGGCATCCACCCGGCGGCTGGCCAGATCCACGTAGGGAACCACCTCGCCATGGTCATGATCATGGTCATGATCCTCGGTGGGGCAGTCGAGGGATGTGCCATTGGCTTCACATTCCTCAAACTCATGGCTATGCCCTGGCAGACCGTAGTTATCACGGCGGTAGCTATAGGCCAGGCCGAAATACCCTTGGTCCCCGATCCACGATGCACCAATGCTGCTGTTATCGCTTTCCGCATAGGTACCCGGAACGGTCAGGCTTTCAAAGCCGTTGACCTCATAGTCATCAGCATCACGGCGGCTACCTTCTACCCGGAATACCAGATGATCGGTGGCGGAAAAGGTCACGCCAGCAGCAGTTGCGTTTTCATCGGCGACGGTGTTTGCCCGGGCTCCAACGAAGCCCTCCACGCCGTCACGGGGGCGCTGGGTGGGGATACGGTTATCCAGCACATTTACTACCCCGCCACTTGCTCCGCTTCCATACAGAAGGGTGGAGGGGCCGCGCAGCACTTCGATCTGTCGCGCCAACATGGGGTCGACGGTAACAGCGTGGTCGGGGGAGATGGTGGAAGCATCCAGCACCTGCGAGCCATCATTAAGGACGCCCACACGAGGCCCGCCCTGGCCACGTATGACCGGACGACTGGCGCCACCGCCGAATGTATCGCTGTGTACGCCCGGTTCGCTCTTCAGTGTTTCGCCCAGTGTGTCTTCGTTTCGGCTGATAAGACTTTGCTGGTCCATCACCGAGTAGGGGGTGCTGACACTATCGCTACCCAGTGGCAGGGCAGAGACGTTCACCTGCTTCAGCTCATTGACGGTGTCGTCCTGGGTAGACGCATTGTTGTCTTCGGCCATTACAGCTGCTGGCGCATTCAGCACCGCAGCGACGCCCCCGGCCAGGGCCAAGCGTCGAAAATTCATGATTACCTCTGTCTTTACCGTTCATGCAGGGCATGAGCGCGCCGTATTGCCATGCAGGCAAGGGCGCTGTACTAGCCGCAGTTCGGCTGATACCCGTGATTGCGGAACTGTCGGATGAATCAGGGACGGTTCAGACAGCGGCCGGAGGGCCGCGGGGAGGATATTGGCTGCGCGATTCACTGCGCTGAAGCCGGGAGGGGCCCGTGACCGACGGCGTGGGCTCCACGTGCCCGGCGGTTATCGGGAAAAAGAGTGTTGGCAGTGCCAGCAGCCCTTGGCCGTTGGTGCATACCTGGCAGTCCGCAGGGGCCAGCAGCTCTTCGTGGGGGCCATGACCGTCGCTCAAGATATGCGACGGTGCGTGCCAGGCCAGCAGCAACTGGGCAAAGCCGAGCGACAGGATCAGTAACAGGGGGAGGGTGCGGTGACGCAGGCTCACGGTGGGGCCTCTCCCGATTCTGCCGGCTCGGTGCCGGGCACGTAATCGAAGCCTCCGGGATGCCAGGGGTGGCACTTGCAAATCCGTTTGACTGCCAGAGTCCCTCCTCGCACGGCACCATGCAGCTCAACCGCCTGCTTCGCATAGTGCGAGCAGCTCGGATAGAAGCGGCATTGGTTGCCTGTCCAGGGACTCAGCACCTTCTGGTATACCCAGATAATGCCAAGCAGCAGTGGTTTCACGGATCGCGATCCTGAGTTGTTAGGTTATAACATGTATGTAAAAAAGCATGATAAAGCCTGAGGCACCGGATTTTCCAGTTTTCCTTGCAGTCATATCTACCCTGTTACCTTGAAAGGAGTATGACATGGAGAGGTCAGGCGTTACGAAATGGTTTGCGGCAGGGTTGGTGGTCGGCAGTTTGGTATGGGCGCCGATGGCTCAGGCTGCCGGCTGGGAGCCGGTCAAACAGGGTCAGGGACGTACGGAGGTAAGCACCTACGAAAAGGACGTGGCCGATAGCCCGGTGAAGGCATTCCGGGGGGTGACTGAGGTCAAGGCACCGGTACTCAGCGTGCTTGCGGTGCTGGCCGACGCCCAGGCCTGTGCTGAATGGTTGTACCAGTGCCAGTCGCTGGAGTTGCGTGACAATGATCAAGCCTATATCCGCTTCAAAGGTATCTGGCCTGCAAAGGATCGGGATGCCTTGATTCAGACTCAGACGACACAGAACGCTGACGGCGGCGCGATTACTATCGCATCCCGCAAGGTGGATGGTGAACCGCAACATGATGGCTACGTGCGTGTGGCCGCTCTGCGCGACCGCTTTGTGTTGACGCCGCTGGATGATGGCTGGACCCGTATCGAGTTCGAGACCTTGATCGATCCGGGCGGTAATGTGTCGTCAGTGGCCAATGTGATTTCCAATCAGGCACCGAAGGAAACGCTGCAAGGCCTGCGGAAGCTGGCCGGCAGTGACGCTTACCAGGGGGCCAAGCTGGATCAGGCACTGGTGCGTTACCCGGCACTCAAGGGCATGGTGTTGCCCGAGAGCCACCAGCCTGATTGAGCTCCGCATAACGGCATCATGTTCACATCGTTGCACTGTGTGTCCGGGACAATCCGCTGGCCGGAACTTGTCTCCGGGATACTGCCGGGCATAATGCCTGGCGCATTTTCTGGCAGGAGAATAAATCGTGAGAGCGTTGTTTCTGGCTCTATTGGTAGTGGCAGGCCCATTGTGGGCGGAAGACTGGAAGACGACCCATCAGGGGCAGGAACGTGGGGATATCTTCACCTATGCCCGTGAGGTGGACAATAGCCCGGTGAAGGCCTTCAAGGGCATTGTGGAAGTCAAGGCGTCCATGGCGTCGGTGCTGGCGGTGCTGACGGGAGTGGACAACTTTGGTGAGTGGATCTTCCAGATAAAAGGCGCCGAGCGGTTGAGTGCGGATCACCAAGAGCGTATCCACATGCGCTTCAAGGGCATCTGGCCGGTCTCTGACCGGGATGTGGTGCTCGCCAATACCCTCACACAGGAATCGGGCTCGGGTACGATTATCTTGCATAGCGTTAATGCCGAGGGGTTCCTGCCCAAACAGGACGGGTATGTGCGTATTCCCGCCTTGGATAATCAGTTTGTGCTGACCCCGATGGAGGACGGCTGGATACGTGTCCAGTTTGAGACGTTCGTGGATCCCGGTGGCAGCGTGCCCGTCTGGTTGGCCAACCTGGTGGCGACCCGTGCGCCCTACGAAACGCTGGAAGGATTGAAGGAACAACTGGAGAAGCCGCGCTTTGCCAATGCGCGCCGCGAAGATCTGCCGGCACTGCCGGGAATGGATCAGCTGGAGTGGTAAAAGTCGTTGTCAGCGATGAGCTCCAAGGAAAAGCGACAACGCGGACAGGAGGTGGCGTAAGCGGAAGACAAAGCGGCCGCGTTACGCGATTGTTGGTCTTTGTGGGAGCAGGGTCTCCTGCAGCGCCTGTCTGATCTGGGCTGGGCGCTGCAGGGGGTCACCAGCAGGCCGGTGTCTGCGGCGGGGTTTCACATAACCCGACAGGCCCCAGCACAGCTTGTCTGTCGCTTTTTTCCATCGCTTACAGCTTATGGATAGCAGCTGATCTTACCGGCTCCAGCGGGTCCCTTCGCGGGTGTCTTCCAGCTGGATACCGGCGTCGGTGAGTTGCTCGCGGATCTCGTCGGCGCGGGCAAAGTTCTTGTCTTTCTTGGCCTGGGTACGTTCGGCGACCAGGGCATCGATTTCGTCGTTGCTGAGGCCGTCCTCGCTGGCGTTCTTGTTCTGGAACCAGGCGGTCGGCTCGACGGTGAGCAGGCCGAGCAGGTCGGCGGCGGCCAGCAATTCGGCTTTCCGCTTTGGCTTGTCTGCCAGCGCCGCTTTGTTCAGCTCGCCAGCAATGGCGTGCAGGGCGCTGACTGCTTCCGAGGTATTCAGGTCGTCCTTCAGGGCTTCCAGTACCGGGTGGTTATCCGGCAGCTGGTAACCGGCTTCAGGTTCCACGGTTTCACCCCGCCCAAGCAGGGCGTAGTAAAGGGTATCCAGCCCTTTCTCTGCATTTTCCAGCACGTCGGCAGAGAAATTCAGCGGCGAGCGGTAGTGACTGGAGACCAGCGCAAAGCGCAGGATCTCGCCGTGGTACTGGGTCAGCAGATCACGCACCAGCCGGAAGTTGCCCAGCGACTTCGACATCTTCTCGCCGTCGATGTTGATGTAGCCATTGTGCATCCAGTAACGCACGTAATCGGTGCCGTGGGCGCAGCAGCCCTGGGCAATCTCGTTTTCATGGTGCGGGAAGATCAGGTCCTGGCCGCCACCATGAATATCAATCACATCGCCCAGATGTTTGTGGATCATGGCGGAGCACTCGATGTGCCAGCCGGGACGGCCACGGCCCCAGGGGGAGTCCCAGCCGGGCTGTTCCTCGGTGGAGGGCTTCCAGAGAATGAAGTCGCCAGGATGGCGCTTGTAGTCGGCCACTTCCACCCGTGCGCCGGCGAGCATGTCTTCCAGTTTGCGGCCGGACAGCTTGCCGTAGTCGGGCATGGATTCCACCGCGAACAGCACCTGACCATCCGCCTCGTAGGCGTGGCCTTTTTCCACCAGTGTTTCGATCATCGCCAGCATTTCCGGGATGTGATCGGTGGCCTTGGGAATGATGTTCGGAGTTTTGGCGTTCAGGGCGGCCATGTCGTCGAGGAACGCCGCGCTGAAGCGCTCGGTAAGTTCGCCGATGTCTTCGCCATTCTCCGCCGCCGCCGCGATGATCTTGTCATCGATGTCGGTGATGTTGCGGGCATAGGCCACTTCCGGGTAGAGCCGCTGCAGCAGGCGGTACAGCACATCAAACACCACCACCGGGCGGGCGTTGCCGATATGGACGAAGTTATAGACCGTGGGGCCGCACACATACAGGGTGATGCGATTGGGGTCCAGCGGAATGAAGTCGTCCTTTTGCCCGGTCAGGGTGTTGTGCAGCTTGAGGCTCATTTTTTATAAAGCTCTTTCGGATCGATGATCGGCGTTTTGTCGATGGTCACGCTGGCGGTGTCGGCTTTCCAGTAGAAGCAGTCGCGGCGGCCGGTATGGCAGGCGGGGCCGGTCTGATCCACGCTGACCAGCAAGGTGTCAGCGTCGCAGTCGATGCGCAGTGCTTTCAGCATTTGCATCTGGCCAGAAGATTCGCCCTTACGCCAGAGTTTGCCGCGGGAGCGCGAGAAGTAGCAGACGCGCCCGGTTGCCAGGGTTTCCTCGATGGCATCGCGGTTCATCCATGCCATCATCAGAACTTCCCCAGTGTCATGCTGTTGGGCAATGGCAGGAACCAGCCCCTCAGCGTTGTATTTGAGGTTGTCCAGGGCTTCCTTCAGGGGAAGCTGAAAGCCTTCGGGCTGGTGTTCATTGTCTTTGAACATGACGCCTCCGGGGCGAGTCAATCGGCCTTAGGGGCGCCGCATGAGAGGCGACGCGGGTCAAGGTTATCCTCGATGGCCCTCGATTCGCACCCCGGCGACGCCCCTGCAGCGGCCTCGATCAGATCGGCATACGGGTGGCTGCGGCCAGATTGGCCACGGCCTCGTCCAGGGCGAAGGTCTCGGTCGCCTGTGAGCCCAGACGGCGAATGGCCACCTGCTGCTCTTCCTCTTCCTGTTTGCCGAGCACCAGAATCACCGGCACCTTGGCGCGGGAGTGTTCGCGCACCTTGTAACCGATTTTCTCGTTACGCAGATCCATTTCCACGGTCACGCCGGCGGCTTCCAGTTTGGCTTTCACTGTTTCGGCGTAGTCATCGGCGGCGTTGGTAATGGTGGCAATCACCACCGGTACCGGGGCCAGCCACAGCGGCAGGTGGCCGGCGTGGTGCTCGATGAGGATGCCGATAAAGCGTTCCATGGAGCCCACGATGGCGCGGTGCAGCATGATCGGGCGCTGGCGCTGGGAGTGCTCATCCACGTATTCCGCGTCCAGGCGCTCAGGCATCATGGGGTCGAACTGCACGGTGCCCATCTGCCAGGCACGGCCGATGGAATCCTTGAGGTGGTATTCGATCTTGGGGCCGTAGAAGGCGCCTTCGCCGGGCAGTTCTTCCCACTGGACACCCGCATTGCTCAGGGCCGCCCGCAGGCCGTTTTCCGCCTTGTCCCATGCTTCGTCAGTGCCGATGCGTTTTTCCGGGCGCAGGGCCAGCTTGACCGAGATATTCTCGAAGCCGAAATCGGCATAGACGGCCATGGCCTGGCTATGGAAAGCGGTCACTTCGGCTTCGACTTGGTCTTCGGTGCAGAAGATGTGGCCGTCGTCCTGGGTAAAGGCTCGCACTCGCATGATGCCATGCAGCGCGCCAGAAGGTTCATTACGGTGGCAGCCGCCGAACTCCGCGTAGCGGATCGGCAGGTCACGGTAGCTGTGCAGGGCTGCGTTGTAGATCTGGACATGGCCCGGGCAGTTCATGGGCTTCACCGCGTAGGTCCGCTTTTCGGATTCGGTGAAGAACATGTTTTCCTGGTAGTTGTCCCAGTGTCCGGAGCGCTTCCACAGGCTCACGTCCATGATCTGCGGGCCTCGTACTTCCTGGTAGCCGCTGTTGCGGTACACCTTGCGTACGTACTGTTCCACCCTTTGCCAGATCGCCCAGCCGCGGGGGTGCCAGAACACCATCCCGGGGGCTTCTTCCTGCTGGTGGAACAAGTCCATTTCCTTGCCCAGCTTGCGATGATCGCGCTTGGCCGCTTCTTCAAGCTGTTTGAGGTGGGCATTCAGTTCTTTCTTGTCGCGCCAGGCGGTGCCGTAGATACGCTGCAGCTGAGCTTTGGTGGCATCGCCGCGCCAGTAGGCACCGGCGACCTTGGTCAGCTTGAATCCATCCCCAAGTTTGCTGGTGCTGGGCAGGTGGGGCCCACGGCACAGGTCGATGAAATCGCCCTGACGGTAGAGGCTCACTTCCTGATCGGCGGGCAGGTCGCGGATGATTTCCGCCTTGAACTCCTCGCCCTTGTCGAGGAAGAACTGCACGGCTTCGTCGCGGTCCCAGACTTCACGGCGGATTTCCTCGTTGCGACGCACAATGTCCTGCATGCATTTTTCAATGGCTTTGAGGTCTTCCGGGGTGAACGACTCTTCGCGATGGAAGTCGTAGTAAAAGCCGTTTTCAATGGTCGGGCCAATGGTCACCTGGGTGTTGGGGAACAGTTCCTGCACCGCTTCAGCCATGACATGGGCGGCATCGTGGCGGATCAGTTCCAGAGCGTCATCGGTGTCACGGGTGATGATTTCGACTGTTGCGCCTGTTTCGATGGGCAGATACACGTCGATCAGGGTGCCGTTGACCTTGGCGGCAAGGGCCTGTTTAGCGAGTTTTTTGCTGATACGCTCGGCGATCTCCAGCGCGGAAGCCGGCTGATCAAACTCCATGCTTGCCCCATCGGGCAGTTGGTAGCTGACACTCATGGTTGAAGGATCCAGGTGATTGGCTCAGAACCGGAGGATGGTAGGCAATCGGACGTTGTGCTTCAAGGAGCAAAGTGCCGCAGTTGGCGCTTGTCAGTGATTATTGGACATACGGCTGATAATTGTAGGCAACAAACATGCCTTTTGCCTGAATGAAAGCACCGCCTTATGCTTGATACAGGCCGGTTGCCCGATGAGACCGGCAAGAATGGACGTTTAACGGGAGCTGGATAGCCCATGACCACGCCTGTGCCGCACACGCAGACGACAACCGATGAGTCCCTGCTGCCCCGCCTGCTGAAGGTCGCCCAGCATCTCAGCGAGCAAAAAGATGTTCCCCGGTTGCTGGATACCCTGCTTCAGGAGGCTGGTTCGCTGTGTGGTGCCGATGCGGGGCTTGCCTGGTTGTACGATGATGCCCGGGAAGGGGAGGGTTTGCGTTGCCTGTGTCGGGCGCCTGGCGCAGCCCAGTTCCGGGAGGCCGCGCGCTGGTTCAGGCCGCTGGATGCCGGAGGCCTGGTAGAAGCCTGCTTTCAGGTTGGCGAACCCCAGACCGTGCTGCTCGCAGAACAGACGCTGCCCGAGCAGGATCACGCGGTGATGGAGGCACTGGTCCCTGAAGCCCAGGCCTTGCAACTGTGGCCGCTATATAACCATGAAGGGCGTGTCACAGGGGTCTTGCAGCTGCTCTACCGCAAAGCGGTTCCGCGGAACCTGCAACGCCTTGAGCATGGCCATCTGATCTTCCAGTCGTTGCTGACTTATGGGGGAATTGCGCTCAGCAACCTCAGTCAGGTGCAGGAGCTCAAGGAACTGTTGGATGCCTTTATCAAGGTGCTGGCCCAGGCTATTGACGCCAAGAGCCCCCACACCAGCGCGCATTGCCAGCGTGTTCCGGTGATTACCGAGCTGCTTGCCCAGGCGGCTTGTGAAGACGAGGGTGATTTCGCGGACTTTCAGCTCGATGAGGAAGGCTGGTACGAATTGCATGTGGCTGCCTGGCTGCATGACTGTGGCAAGCTGGCGACCCCGGATTCGGTGCTCGATAAGTCCACCAAATTACATACACTGCACGATCGCATTGATGAAGTCGCCAGCCGCTTTGCCACCCTGCGGGCAGAAATCCGATTCCAGTACGAAAAGGAGAGCGTGCAGACCCCGGAACTGGAACCTTCGTTGCGTGAGCGCATGGAGCAGGAAATCGATGCGCTGACGGCTGACCTCGCGTTTTTGGAGAGAATCAATCGGGGCGGCGAGCGCATGCCCCCAGAGGATCAGCAGCGGGTACGGGATTTGGCCCAACGAACCTGGACCGATGCCTGGGGGCAGTGCCGCCCGTTGTTAACCGAGGATGAGGTGAAAAACCTGTGCATTCCCCGGGGCACTCTCACCCCGGAGGAGCGGCAGATCATCAATGGCCATATGGATGTGACACTGGACATGCTGGGCTCGCTGCCGTTCCCGGCCAAGCTGAAACGGGTGCCGGAATACGCCGGTGGCCACCACGAAAAAATGGACGGTACCGGCTTCCCGCTGGGCCTGACCCGCGAGCAGATGTCCATTCCTGCCAGAATCATGGCGATCGCCGATGTGTTCGAGGCGCTGACCGCCAAAGAGCGACCCTACAAGACGCCGTTGAAACTCAGCGAAGCGCTGGCGATCATGCAGCGCATGCGCGATAACCATCATCTTGACCCCGACTTGTATCAGCTGTTCATCCGTTCGCGTGTGTGGCGCCGCTATGGCGAAATGCATCTGGACCCGGTGCAGCTGGACGTGGAGGATGGGGCGGCCTTTGCCTGACAGGCGCGGGCTGGAGGCTGAACGGCAGAGTGGGGGCGGTCGTCCGACCGTGCTTGCTGCGGCCGGCTCTTTATTCGCGGTGGAACCACCGCTCCCACAGTTCGGTTGTCCCCCAGTGGGAGCTTGCTTGCAGCGATGTGGCATCGGGAATGCTCTATCGCCAGCGTGCGGGCTCCCTCATCGGCTTCGCAGCCAGGGTGGCTAAATACTGTTGTCACGGTTCATCTATCAGGAGACGGAATTGCAAAGCATGAGAACACTTGCCGTGCTGGCGGCATGGCTACTGGTGAGTCCCGCCTTCGCCGGCGACTGGCTATTGTCCCTGAACGGTGAGCGCACCCAGGGCACATTGTTGCGCGGTCAGGTGGCGCCAGGAGTCTCCGTGTCCTTGGCCGGCAAACCGGTGCGAACCACGGGTGACGGTTTTTTTGCCGTCGGTTTCGGTCGCGATGCGGCGCTGGAACAGACACTGGTTTTGCAAAAGGAGGAGGTGACTCAGCAAGTGTTGGTCACCCTGAGCCAGCGTGAGTACGACATCCAGCGTGTGGAAGGGGTGCCCCAGCGGACGGTGGCGCCTCCCCCGGAGGCAGTGCTCAAACGTATTCGTCGCGAAGCCGCAGGTATCAAAGCCGCCAGAGCGACGGATTCTGACAGCGAATCGTTCCTGACGAATTTCCAGTGGCCGTTGACCGGCCGAATCAGTGGCGTGTATGGCAGTCAGCGGGTCTACAACGGCAAGCCGGGCCGCCCCCATTACGGCGTCGATGTGGCCCGTCCCACCGGCACGGTGGTGGTGGCTCCGGCCGATGCGGTGGTGACCCTGGTCCAGAACGATAATTACTACTCCGGAGGCACCCTGATTCTGGATCATGGCTATGGGGTCTCGTCCACCATGATTCATTTGAGTGAGGTACTGGTAGAAAAAGGCCAGACCGTCAAGCAGGGCGACCCGGTTGCCAAAGTCGGCGCCTCCGGCCGCGCCACTGGCCCCCACCTGGACTGGCGACTCAACTGGTTTGAGGAGAAGCTGGATCCGGTGACGGTAGTTCCACAAATGGCAGGTAACAATGAATAGTTAACAGCGGCGTGGTCGCGCTGATTGGAACCTGAAACACATGGAAAACCGTCTCGCGGCGGTATTAATTAAGCATTTCTACCAGCCCCTGATTGCTCATCAGCGCCACCCGGTTACGGCCTGCGCCTTTGGCCTGGTAGAGGGCTTCGTCGGCGAGCTTGAGGAGTTCGGCACCGTTGTCGGCCTGGCCGTCTGAGCAGGCGACCCCGACGCTGATGGTGACCACCTGGCTGATGCGGGAACCGCTGTGTGGCAAGCCTAGTTGCTCGACGCGGTTACGCATGCGCTCGGCAAACACCAGCGCATCGTTGAAGCTGGAATCGGTCAGTACGATCACGAATTCTTCGCCGCCATAGCGTGCCACAAAGTCTTTTTCCGCCTGCACCATGGATAGCGGTACGCTGGCGACCTTCTTGAGGCATTCGTCCCCGGCAGGGTGGCCATAGGTGTCGTTGTATTGCTTGAAGAAGTCGATATCAAACAGCATCAGTGTCACGCGTTCAGGAGCGTCAGGGCTTTGCTTCTGGAGCAGGTGATAAAGATGATTCAATCGGGATTCCATACCCCGCCGGTTGATACACCCGGTCATGCCATCCACCGTGGCCTGATTCTCCAGAATCAGGTTGGCGGAGTGCAGTTCATCCCTGTGTTGAAACAGAACGTGTTCTGACAGGAAGTGCTGACGTAGCAGTCGTTCATACACGTATTGACCGAACAGGCTCATGCTGGAAAAGGCGAGGGTGACTAACATCAGAGTCAGCGGTTCGAATTCTACACGTGAAGGATCCATAAACAGGGTAACCCCAAGAGCGCCTATCATAATCAGAGACCCTCCCAGTGCCTGGTAAAAGGGGACCCGGATCAGCGTGCAGATCATGATTACGGCAATAGGGGTATGCAGAAAGAACGTGTAGGAAAGAGGGTGGGAAATGGTGTATCCAAGGTAGTTTCCCGTGCTGGCGATGGCAAGCCCCAGTGTGAGCGTAGCGGGGTGCAGCCACTCGCGCCCGCGAGGGTTACGGGCCAGTAGCAGGCAGCCCCCGGTGATCATCAGGGTAAACAGACGCGGACGCCACGAGTGGGCAATGATTTCGTCACCAACGACAGATTCCACCAGCATCGCACAGGCCAACAGGATACCGATCAGGAGGAAAGCGCCCGGGGCGACCTTGGCCACTGAGGCGCGAAAGTATAGGCGGAAGTCCTTCTCTAGCGCCTTGGGCAGGCGCAGATGCCAGGGCAGCGAGATGTCGCTGCCGGTGGGCAGGGGATTGGGAGACTGTGTTGCCGTCACGCCGGACCGGGCTCCTGTTCATTCCATGAAGTTGGCACTGCCATGGTAGCGCAAGCGCCACGAGACGGCATAAATTGTTTTCCTGACGGCGCGCACCGGAGATGAAAGGTCGGTTTCCCTGTTAGTCCAAAAGGGCAAGCAGGGCCTGCTGTTTGGTCACCGAAAGCTGGCGAAAGCGCTCCAGCAAAAACGCTTCCTCCGAACCTTGCGGCACGGCGGTTTCTCCCTGAGGCAGGGTTTCGGGCCAATTACCCAGGCTGTGCTCCAACCGGGCAATGATTTCTGCATTCATGCTGCGATGGCTATGGTTGGCCGCCGTTGACACTTCTGCACGCATTCCGCAAGGGAAACGCACCACGAACTTCTCGGTTCGCGTGGTGGCGTTGTTTGTCATAGTAACCTCTGATTCTTTCCCGGTGGCCTGATGCTTGGCTGCCTTTGCGGTATGCAGGGCGTTCGACTGCGCCGCCGGGAAATGGGTAAACAGGGAAAAACCACTACCTGTGAGAACAGTGCCGGATCAGATTCAGGCTTGTATTACTGTGCCGCACCGTGATCTACATGTGTCCACACCTTACGCATTTTTTTGTTATCAGGCGATACTGGCAGGTTGCCATTAGTGCAAAGGGGGACGTGGTTAACACCTGTCATGAGAGGTCTCGAAGTCTTGCACTAAGGCGTGGCGCGCCATGCCCACAAATAGTTCGGGCAGGGCGGGCGGGCCGGGTGTTAGAATCCATTTCAATGATGTGGATTTGATAGGTTATTCAAGCAATGAATATTGCCAGCGCAGACCTGAACTTGCTCAAGTACCTGGATGTGCTGTTGCGTGAGCAAAATGTGACCCGGGCTGCCGAGCAGTTGGGGATTACCCAGCCTGCCATGAGTAACTCACTTAAACGGTTGCGGGAAATGTTCGGTGACCCCCTGCTGATTCGAACCAGCGAGGGGATGACTGCCACCGAGCGAGCCCAGGAGTTACGGCCGTTGGTTCGGCAAATCCTTGCCCAGGCAGAGCAGTTGTTCGTCCCGGAAGATATTTTTCGGCCGGAAGCCAGTCGCCGGGTGTTCCGGATCATGACCAGTGATTATGCCGAGGCGACTCTGGTGCCGCATATTGTGCGGCGGCTGCGGGCAGAAGCGCCCGATGTGGTTCTGGATTTTCTGACCCCCTCGGATGTGAGCTATCAGGATATGGAGCAGGGCCGGGTAGACATGGCGGTGAACCGGTTCAACGAGATGCCAGGATCATTTCATCAGGTGAATCTGTGGAAAGATTCGTTTTCCTGTCTGCTGAATCGCGACAACCCCATTGCCATGGATTTCAATCTGGAGAGCTACCTGTCGGCTCAGCATATCTGGGTGTCGAAAACCGGGTTTGGTGTTGGCTTTGGCATGAATCCCGAGAAGTTGGGCGGGCTTGGCTGGATTGATCATGCCCTGGAGTTGCTGGGCAAGAGCCGGAAGATCAGTATTTTTACCCGCCACTATCAGATGCCGGCGTTGCTGGCGATGAACAATGATCTGGTGGCGACCCTGCCGTCCCGGGTGGCGAAAATGCAGGCACAGAATCCCCGGCTGCTGATCAAGCAGCCGCCTTTCGATATCCCGGAGTTCGAGCTGAAGATGGCCTGGTCATCATTGTTGCACCACAACGTGGCTCATCGTTGGCTGCGTCGACTGATTCAGGAAGAGGCAGAAAGCATTCTCTCGCAGGAGTAATGGGCCGCCACGCCGCTCGCCCCCGCCCTTTGTCTGCAGGGGGCGATGCTCCCATGGGGATCCGGCTGGATGTGCCCATGGCTCCTGCAGACAGGCCCTAGATTACGGCAGAACCGGCCAGCCAGCCCGATTGGGTTCGGCCGGGCAGATCCTCGCCCGCTTCGGCGATGGCCCCTTTGCCAACCCCCTCGAAGGCACGCACCCGGAAGTGCTTGCCGGGCGCCTCTACCGCAAGCTGCTCAGCAATGTGGGCGGCCAGCTGCTCCACGGTGGAGTCAGTATTGATCAAATAACAGTGATCTTCCGGGATGACCAGCTCGAATCGCCCTTGTGGTGCGTCGTACCGGAACCGGTGATGAGGAATCTCATCAATGTAGTAGGTGCCCTCGAGATCCTCTTCTGTGCCGATATAGATATCTTCCCAGCGGTCGGCCCAGAGCTTTTCCCAGTAACGGCTGCGGCGTCCATTTTCAAAGATATGGATGCTGGAGCGGTGGCCGTGAGCAATGCGCTGGCAGTTGCCGTCGTGCTTCTTCAGGCCATGGGAATAGTGGTAATAGGGAGCGGTACCGGTGTCTTCCTCGCGCAGAATGACGCGAACCTCTGCGACATTCTCAGGCACGATACTTTGTACCAGCTCCATCAGGTACAAGGTCAGGCTGGCCTTGGAGACTTCCGGGCCGGACATCAGCAACAGGCTTTCGCTGGGCACGACCATGCGAATCGTGCCGCCCCGGTATTGCCACTCCAGGCTGGTGTTGTTGTCGCGCTCGGCCACGGAGACCTGTTCGCAGTCCATCGGCACCAGCAGTCGGTGATCCACATTGTCGTCGATGATACGTTTGATGGATTTCTTGATGTGGCCAAAATCGAACACCATGCCCTGATGGTCCAGATCGCCGCTTAATTCCAGGTCAACCAGCCAGGATTCCCCGATCATGCCGCGTTTGGGGTGCAGGTAGGAAAAATCTGCAACGGTCAAATTTTCAACAAAGAGTGTCGCCATGCTGTCCCGGTTGATCAAAGATGGATTCAGAGAGCACTATAATGCCACCATTCTGACCTGCCGCTAAGGTTGTCGTCACCGTATTGGGTTATTTTCCGTGCAGTTATCGTGCGAGCTGTGAACCGGGGCACACCCGATACTCAGTGAAGTGCACATCCTGACGGTAAATGTCCTGCTCGCGGCTGGCATGCTAACCAGGAGAGAATCACACCATGGCTGAAACCCTGTTCTCCAAGATCATCGACCGGGAGATTCCCGCCGACATCATTTTCGAAGACGACCAGTGCCTCGCTTTCCGGGATATCAATCCCCAGGCCCCGACGCACTTTCTGGTGATTCCCAAAAAACCGATTCCCAAATTGTCGGATGCCGGCGCCGAAGATGCGTCGCTGCTGGGGCATTTACTGTTGATCGCCAGCCAGGTTGCCAAACAGGAAGGGCTGGAAGATTTTCGTCTGAATGTGAACAACGGTGCCGGCGCCAGCCAGACCGTTTTCCATCTTCACGTGCACGTACTGGGCGGCCGTTCCTTCAACTGGCCGCCGGGCTGAATCCTGCCGCGGGCCCGGTGTGAGTATGCACTGGGCACGCTCCGTGCAGTGTCATGAATTATCTGGCGCACCTTTCTCTGGCCAAGCCCTCCGTGCCTTCCAAGGTGGGCAATGTGCTGGGTGACTTCCTGCGTGGCGTGGACCGTTCAGCCCTGTCTGGTCCGGTGGCACGGGGGTTGGCCAATCACCTGCTGGTGGACCGCTTTACCGATGACCACCCCTGGGTCGTGGCCCAGCGGCGAGGTTTTTCTTCACAACGCAGGCGATTTTCCGGGGTGGCACTGGATGTGTTGTTTGATCATTTTCTATGGCAGCACTGGTCGGATTTTCATGCGGAGCCACGCGAGGAAGCCATTGCGCAGCACTACCGGGACCTGGAAGCGGGCTTGCCGATGATGCCGGCGACCATGCGCCCCCGGATGGAGGGGCTGCTGGAGCATGATCTGCTAAACCGGTACGCCCGCCTGTCGCAGGTGGGAGAAGCCCTGGATGCCATCGCGGCCAGGATCCGTTTTGCGAACCCGTTTGCCGGAATGGTCGAGGAAATCGAACCGCGTTATGAAACGCTGGAAGCCGGGTTTCTGGTGTTTTACCCGCAGTTGCGTGAGGCGGTAGAGCAGGCAGCCCTTGAGCTGCCTGTATCGCCTGAACGGCTATAGCGCGGGCAGGCCCAGCTCCGCCATGGTGTCGTAATAGAGGGTGTCTGCCAGCTTGCGGTTGCGGGCCAGTGGCGAACGCATGGCGGGTTTGAAATTGGCAAAGTACTCACCGCTGATGCCGGCATATTGTGGATCGAGGGCCAGGCTCACGGGCAGGCGGGCGGCCTTTTCCGGGGTGGTCAGTGTGGGCTTGATCAGCGCCATGATGGGTTTGGGCACATGCCGGAAAATGGGGGTGTCCACTCCGCCGGGGTGCAGGGCGTTGCTGGTGATGCCCAGTTCCTGGAGCCGATCTGCCAGCACATTGCTGAACAGGATGTTACCCAGCTTGGATTGTCCGTAGGCATCCATCACCAGGTAGGGTTTGCGGCCCCGCCAGGTTTTCTTGTTGATGCGCCCCAACCAGTGAGCCACAGACGCCAGATGCAGGATGCGGGGCTGTTCCCCCTTTTGCAGCAGTGGCAGCATCAAGTGGGTAAACAGCACGGGCGCCAGATAGTTGACCCCGAACTGCATTTCATAGCCATCCCGGGTGTACTCCTGCCGGGTAGGTACCACGCCAGCGTTGTTGATCAGCACATCAATGGCGCCCAGCTCACGATAGAGGCTGGCTGCGCTGTCACGGACATTTTCCAGATCAGACAGGTCCAGCGGAAACAGGCGTACGCCGGCATTGGGATAGCGGTTCTTGATGCGGGCAACGGCGGATTGGCCCTTGCTGATATTCCGGCAGGCCAGAGTCACGTCTGCCCCCTGTGCTGCCAGCTGTTCCGCGGTGCAAAGCCCGATACCTGAATTGCCACCCGTGATCAGTACCCGTTTGCTCATGGAGAGTATTCCCTGTGGTTGTCATCCGTGGCGACAGGGTAACAGTCTGGCGACATCTGTAACGTGCTGCTGGGGCCAATTCCTGCCTCTTGTTGCTGGATCCAGTCAATAATGCGCTGCGCGGTAGCCTGCCACTGATTGCCTTGCAGCAGCAGGTGAGGGGCTTGTGGCTGAAACTGCCAGCACAGGTGGGGGTCAAAATGCCTGCGCAGGGCATCGATACCGGCTTGCGGCACCGTGTTGTCCTTGCCGCCGTAGAGCAGCATCACGGGTAACTCGGGGTAAGCCGGGCTGGCGGCCTGGTTGCTGGCGGTATCGGCCAGTTGAATGAGCCCCCAGTAGGTGTCCAGCCTGACCTGTCGCATGACCAGGGCATCGCGGGCCAGCCGCCGGGCATTGGCAGGGGCCAGAGACGGGTCGTCCGGGTCACGGTTTACGGTGACGCGGTAACCGGGTGCGATAGCGGCGACGGTAGCGATGGCGGCATTCCAGCCGTAGCGCAAGCGTATGCCTTCTCGCACCGCCGGGGCGGCCAGCACCAGCCCGGCGACTTTGTCAGGGCGCTGTTGTGCGGCCAGGATGGCGACTGCGCCGCCCATGCTTTCACCCAGCACGAACACCGGTCGTTGGTAGGCTTGGTAAAGATGATCGATGCGTTGTACCGCATCCTCGACCAGCCGTTGTTCCCCTGGCCAGTGGCCCTGCTGCAGGCGTGAACCAAAACCGGCCTGATCATAACTGTCCAGCAGCAGGCCGGCCTCGGCAAAGCGCGGACGCAGTTGATCAAAGGCGGCGTGGTAGTCGCCGAAACTGTGCAGGGCCAGCACCACGCCACGGGGCGGTTGATCTGCCTCCCACGACGTCAGTGTTGGCTCGATGGGCGTGCGGGTCTCCACATAGGCCTGCTGACTGCAGGCGCTGTACAAAGGCAACACCATAATGAAAACCAGAAAACGGAGCATGGAATGAGTGTAACCCTGCCGAGGCAACGGAAAGTGAATGCGGGCGGCTTTGCATTGGCTGTGGTGTCGCTGACCTGGCTGGTGTCGTTTTGCGAGGCACAACCCGAGCCGGAAACCCTCACGGTCACTGCGACGGCGTACAACTCCCTGCACGGCCAGGGGCACGGCAAGGACCATGCCCTGGCGGCGTGGGGAGACAGGCTGGAGCCGGGCATGAAGGCCATTGCGGTGTCCCGTGACCTGATTGCGCTGGGGCTGGACCATAACACCGAGGTGGAGATCGAGGGGTTGCCCGGAACCTGGAAAGTCAAAGACAAAATGCACAGGCGTTGGAAGAAAAAAATCGATATTTACATGGGTGAGGACATTGAGGCCGCGCGGGAATGGGGGCGTCGCAAGGTCGTGATCCGGTACACCGTGCCAGCCCGTGAGAGCGGGCAGTGACGAGACGACATTCCTTGCTGGCGGGTTGCAGGGCAACCCGCCGCTGACACTATTCCCGACTCATGAACTGCATCAGCAGGCGTGTGGCCCGGCTGGGCAGCAGCTTGTTGCTCAGCGTCATCAGTTTGAAGACGCCACCCACCGGATTGTGCACAGGGGCAGTCTCGGTGGCAGCCTGGAAGACGGTGCGGGCGATGTCGTCGGCATCCAGGTTGACCCCCATACGATCGACAACCGGTGAACGGAAGCTGGCTTCGGTCAACATGGGGGTGCTGACAAAGGGGGGCATGATGTCGAGTACCCGAATGCCCTGGCGGCCCCATTCAATATCCAGTGCCTCAGTCAGCGCACGCACGGCAAATTTGCTGGCGGAATAAGAGGCGAAGTGCGGAGTGCCGTAGAGCGCCGAGGCGGAGCTCATATTGATGACGGCAGCACTGTTACTGTCTTGCAGTAGCGGATGGGCGGCCAGCGTCATGTTGATCAGGCCGGTGACATTGATGTCGATAATACGCTTGTGCTGCTCGGCGCTGATGTCTTCAAAATGCCCCATCTGCAGGATGCCGGCACAGTTGAACAGCACATCCAGTCCGCCGCTATCGGCAGCGAATTCCTGGCAGGCGTGACGGCAGGCAATGTCGTCGGTGACGTCCAGCTGCCGATGCCAGCACTGATCCAGCTCGCTGGCCAGCTCGACAAGGGCGTCGTGGTTGATATCCGTCAGCCCCAGTGTCCAGCCATTGCGGTGAAACAGGCGAGCGGTGGCCAGGCCGATGCCGCTGGCCGCGCCGGTGATCAGGATCCGTTTCATGGGCGGACGTCCTTCCAGTGTTGGTGAATGAAGCGGGCGCAGGTCATGAGTGCCTGGTCGGCATCAGCCAGTACCCCGGCGTGGAGCTGGAAGTCATGCCAGCGTTGAGGGTGCACCTGCAGGTGTGCGGGCGTGCCAGCGTCATTGAGTGCCTGGCACAGCCGGTGGCTGTCATTGAGCAGGATCTCGTCACTGCCGGCCTGAATCAGCACCGGTGGCAGGTTGCCCAGCTCACCGTTGATGGGCGAGCACTGCGGGCGGGCACGGTCGGTGTCTGCACCGGCGTACAGAAGGGCGCCGCTCTCCAGCCAGGCGGGGCTGAGCAGGCAATCACGGTCGGTGTCGAACAGTGCCGTGGCGGTCAGGTCGACCCACGGCGAAAACAGAATCACGCTGCTGGGCAGGGCAACCTTGCGGGCCTGCAGGGCCTGCAATAGCGCCATGGCCAGCCCGCCGCCGGCGGAGTCTCCCATCAGGGTGAGGGTGTCCGGGTGAACGCCTTCATCCAGCAAACCCAGGTAGACCGCCACCGCGTCGTCAATCGCTGCCGGGCAGGGGTGCTCCGGGGCGAGACGGTAATCTGGCACCACCACCCGGGCATTGGCATAGCGGGCCAGATGAGAGGTGATGGCTTTGTGGGTGTCGGGGCTTCCGGCCACATAGCCACCGCCATGCAGATACAACACCGTGCCTTGGGCATGAAGCGGTTGATAGTGACGGCAGGGCACGTCGCCAACCGGGGCGTCATGACTGCCCACGTCCCGTGCTGTCAGGGTGGTGCCGGCAATGAGGGTCATCCAGCGGCGTTGAGTCTGGATGCTGAAGCGCGGGTTGACCACCGGTTTGAACAGCAGCGCCAGCGAGGTGCGCAGGATCCCGGCCAGCACTTGCTGCAGCAAGGATTGAGACCGGCTGATGCGGTCAACGAACAAGCTCATAGTCGCTCCAGTTTACGTGGCGGGTAAGGCGGCGATAGTCGAAGGTAAAGCCCGGCCAGTTGTTAGTGTTCTTGCCGCTGTCAGTCTTGTACCAGCTATGGCAGCCCTTGTCCCAGACGGTTGCGCGTATCTTGCGTTGCACGTCGTCATTGAATTGAGCTTGTACCGTATCGCGGACCTCCAGTGCACGCAGGCCTTGCTCATCCATCTCTGCCAGACACTGGCGCACATAGTGAATCTGGCTTTCCAGCATGTAGATGATGGAGTTGTGTCCGAGATTGGTATTGGGGCCGTAGAGCATGAAGAGATTGGGGAAACCGCGAACAGTGATGCCCAGGTAGGCCTCGGCTCCGTCCTGCCACGCCTGGTTCAGATCCTGGCCGTCGCGGCCGATAACGGTCATGGGGGTGAGGAAGTCAGTGGCCCGGAATCCGGTGCCATAGATAATGACATCGGCTTGGTGGTGGGTGCCGTCGGTATCGGTCAGGCCGGTCGCATCGACCGAGGCGATGCCGTGGTTGATAACGTCCACATGGTCCTTGGCAAGGGCCGGATAATAGTCATTGGACATCAGGATGCGTTTGCAGCCCATGGGGTAGTCCGGGGTGAGCTTCTCACGCAGCGCCGGGTCGGCAATCTGCTTGCGCAGGTGGCGCTTGAACAGCCATTCGTAGATCTTCATGGCCTGCTGCAGGGACGTGAAGCCCAGCACCCGGGATTCATTGGCGGCGTAAATGCGCAGCCGGTCCAGCGTCTGGGTGGCCGGGAGCCATTTGAGCAGCCGGTGTTCCAGGGAATGGTAGGGGCGGTCGGGTTTGGCAATCACATGGGCCGCAGAGCGCTGGAACAGTTTTACCCGGGCGGCCTGTTTGGCCACTTCCGGGACAAACTGGATGGCACTGGCGCCGGTGCCGACCACCGCCACGGTTTTTCCTGTCAGGTCGATGTCATGGTTCCAGCGGGCGCTGTGGAAGTGCGCTCCCTGAAAATCCTCAATGCCGGCGAGGGGGGGATAGGCGGGCTGGTTGAGCTGGCCTGTCGCAGTAATCAGTGCCTTGCAGGTGAGAATGTCGCCATTGGTCAGGGTAACCTGCCAGGTGCCAGCGTCATCCTGGTAGCGGGCGTCGGCGACTTCGGTGTTAAAGCGAATGTGGCGGTAGATGTCGTATTTGCGGGCGCAGTATTGCTGGTAGGCAAAGATTTCCTGCTGCGGGGCAAATCGGCGACTCCAGGGGTAGTGCCGCTCAAAGGAGTACGAATACAAGTGGGACGGCACGTCACAGGCCGCACCGGGGTAGGTGTTATCGCGCCAGCAGCCGCCCACATCGTGGCCTTTTTCGATCAGCAGGAGATCATCCTGCCCCTGTTCCTTGAGACGAATCGCCATGCCAAGACCGCCGAAACCGGCGCCGATGATGATGACCTGATGGGTAGGGCTCATGGGGTATACATCCCGTTAACTGTTATTGATACCACTGTAGCGAGACCGGTTGCTGCTGTTTATGGCATTCTGGGACACAAAATTGTGGAAAACGGACACGGCCATGAGCACCCTGCGCGCCATCACCAGCGTACGACTGCAAGCCGCCTATGGCGCAGAGCAGGGGGTGCCTGTGTCGGTAGCACTGGCAGGTTCGGGGATTGATGCGGCCATGCTCAATCAGGCGGACGCCACCATTGAATCGGCGCAGGAACTGAAGGTGATCGAGAACCTCTGTGCGCACCTCGATGACCCCGTGTCTCACGGGTTGGCCATGGGACAGCGCTACCACCTCAGCAGCTATGGTGTGTGGGGCTTTGCCCTGCTGAGCAGCCCCACCTTTGGCGATGCCATTCGGTTGGGGGTGCGCTATCTGGGGCTGACCTTTGCGTTTGTGGATGTGCGGTTGCAGGAAACCCGGGACAACGCCGTCCTGGTGCTGGAAGATGCCGGGTTGCCGGAAGCGGTGCGGCCGTATCTGCTGGCCCGGGATGCCAGTGCCATCATGGTGATCCAGGAGGAGCTGTTTTCTTTGCGGGTGCCTTTGACGGCATTACGGCTGCGATTGCCGGACAGAGACCCCGCGCAGGTGATCTCGCTATTCGGTCGCGAGCCGGTATTCGACAGTGCAGTGAGTGAGGCCGCTTTCGCGCGCGGCTTGCTGGATATGCCGTTACCGCAGGCGAACCCGGTGACGGCACGGCTCTGCGAAGAGCAGTGCCACCAGTTGCTGGTGCAGCGGCATTCCCGCGGCGGAACGGCGGCCCGATTACGCCGGCGGTTGCTGCAGCAGCCGGGCCGCTTTCCTTCTCTGGAAACACTGGCTGAGGAGCTGCACATGAGTCCCCGTACCCTGCGACGCCATCTCAACCGGGAGGGAACCGGGTATCAGGAACTGCTTGATGAGGTGCGACGGATGTTGGCAGAGCAGTGGCTGACGCTGGGCATTCTGACTCTGGAAGAAATCAGCGAAAGGCTGGGGTACTCGGAGCTGTCCAACTTCATTCACGCTTTTCGGCGCTGGACTGGCCAGACCCCTGCCCGCTATCGGCGTGGCCGAGTCGCGGGCTGAAGCGGCCTCTCAGGGCATCTTCGGCAGCTGCATTTCCCCTTCCTTGTCGAAGGCCAGGGGGATGGGAACACCGGCCACCCGGGCCTTGCCCACTAGCCGGTATTTGAGTGGTTCACCCTGTTGCTGCTGGATCTTTTGCAATTGCTGCAGGCTGCTCATCAGGCTGGTGGTGATAGTGGTCGTCACCTTGGCATCGCCCATGGCAGGGAGGGTGACGGTGTCCCCGGTCAGGCCGCGGGCAAATTTTTCGCCGTTCACATAGATTTCGTAATCCAGGCTTTTCAGTGTCAGTTCCCGGTCATTGGGGTTGCGCGCTCTCAGGGTGAGCCCCCACTCCTGCTCGAACAGGGTGAAGCTGTTCAGGTTGATGCCCGTGACACTGACTTCCGGGGCTTCAAGCTGGCCAAGGGTATGGCAGCCGGATAGTAGCAGGGCGGTGGCCAGAAGCCAGGCAGAAACGCGTGCTTTCATTGGGAATCCATTTCGTGAGGGTGTGCGGTAAGACTCAGAGACTCACTAGAATACGGACAAAGGTTCATCGCGAAAAGCGAGAGGCGAAACGCAGTTGGTCTGGGGCGTGCCGGTGGAACCCGCTGGAGAGAGGGGTGGAACAAGTGCATGCCGGACGGCCCGGCCTCCCGCCACGCCACCGCGCCCCAAGGGGGCGCGCATGGCGCGGCATCCTGGCCGGGCCGCCGGCACGGTGTCGACCAAAGCCGACCCCTTGATAATGGTCCTCAAGGGGGAAGGATGGCAAGGGCCAACTGTGAGAAATTTGTATCTCACCGGCGAACAAGGCCGACAGCCGGCACTGTTTGTAACCATGGGATGAGACAATGCCGACAGTCATGGCGAAAAGACTGTGCTAGATTGCTGAAAAACCATTGAAAGCCTGAATTCGGGGGAACGATGCGCCGCGTAGTTGTGATGCTGTTGTTACTGGTGATGGGCCAGTTGCATGGGGGCGAGCTGGACAAGGATCTGGCAGATTTCAAACGGGATGTACTGGAAGTGAACAAGCGCCTGCTGCTGCTGGAGGAAGAGTTGTTGTTCCCGGCGGATACCCAGGTGGGGATCTATGTCTCCCTGGATGTGGGGCACTTTTTCCAGCCAGACAGTATTACCCTGGAGTTGGACGGCGAAGTGCTGGCCAGTCATCTTTACACCGAAAAAGAAATTCGGGCGCTGATGAATGGCGCGGTGCAACGACTGGCGCTGGCTAACGTAAAAAACGGTGAGCATGAGCTGACAGCTTTCGTGACCGGTACTGGTCCCAGTGGCCGGGAAATCCGTCGTGGGGTAAACGGCCAGTTCGAAAAAGCCCATGGCCGTCATTTCATTCAGCTGCATATCGAAGATGACGAGTCAAAGCAGCAGCCCCGTTTTCGCTTTCGGGACTGGCGCTGATGCGTGGTGTGTTCTATCTGCTGCTGCTGTGCAGCAGTCTGGTTTGGGCGCGATTGGATGAACCGCACAAGGTGGAGGAGCCCGCCTATGGTGAGGTGGCCTATCTCTATTTGCAGGGCGATTACTTCGCGGCCTTGACCCGGGCGCAGATGGCACTGGAGCGCGGTGAAGTGCAGGTTCATAAGCCTGAGCTTCAGGTGTTGCTGGGTGCCATGTATAGCGCTTATGGCATGCCGGAAGATGCCCAGCAGGTGTTTGATTCGCTGCTCGACAGTCAGGTTAGTGATGGTGTTGCCCAGCGGGCCTGGATTCATCTGGCGGGTCTTTACTATCGACAGGGCAAATACAAGCAGGCGCTGGCAACCCTTGAGCAGCAGGTAGGGGAGCAACCTCCCGAGGCGTTGCAGGAGGTGTTCTACAGCCTGCGAGCCAAGATTTTGATGCGTTTGGGGAGGTATGAAGAGGCGGCTGAGTCTTTGGATGCTTTCTCGGAAAATCACCCGCTCAATGCTTACCTTCGCTATAACCTCGCCATCAGCTGGATCAACGGCGAGCATCCCTCTTTGGGGCAGGAGTGGCTTTGGAAGTTGGCCAACCTGCCGCCCGGTAGTGCAGAGACCAACGCGATCAAAGACAAGGCCATGTTGGCTTTGGCCATCTACATGTTGCGCAGCGAACAACAGGATCGCGCGTTGCAACTGCTGAGCAATGCCCGTCTGGAGGGACCGTTCTCGGATATTTCCCTGCTGCTTTATGCCCGCGCTCTGCTGTTGGCCAACCAGCCAGGCAAAGCCTTGCCTGTGTTGCAGAAGCTGGATCAGGGGTCGATTCAGCGTGCCACGGTTCAGGAGGCTCAGCTGGCCATACCTTACCTGTATGAGTCGTTGAACAATCAGAAGGCGGCAAGGCAGGCATTCGAAACTGCGCTGGACCGTTTTGACAAGTTGGATACCTACCTGGTCGAAGTGGAGGCGCAAATTGCCGGTGGCGAATGGTTTGCTGAGATGGTTGGCTCGCCGCGCTGGTCCACGGCCATGGATCCAGTGCCCGCTTTCTTGCCTCAGCGGGTGAGCAGTTTTCCTACCTTTTACGAGTGGTTCGCTACTGCGGAATTCCAGCAGGGCTGGAATCAGTATCATGAGTTGATGCGTCAGCGGAATCTGCTCAGCCTTTGGCAGCAGAAGATGCCGGGCCTGTACACGATGCTGGCAGCCCATGAACGCAAGCACAACACCTTGCGCCCGGAAGCAAAAGCTTTGTTGAAAGATCTTGCTGGCCAGGATTTTCAGGGGCAGATGACCCGTCTGGAACGTCGTTTTAGCGAGGCGGTCGAGTCCCAGGATCCGCTCCCGTTTGCCACGGATCGCGAGCAGAAGCTTTGGACTGCCCAGCAGCAGGCGAGAGAGCATACGCAGGGGTGGGGGCAGCAGGCGCGCCCGGATATGGTGGAGAAGCTGGACTTCTACAAGGGCGTGTTGCTATGGGAAATGCAGCAGGACATTGTTCCCAGACAATGGGACCGTGAGCGTGAAATCAAGCAGATAGAAGGTCTGCTTGAAGAAAACCGCCTGCTGCGTAGCCGCGTGCTTTATGCCACCTACAGAGTCGATCGCCTTGAGGTCTTTCAACGTGAGCTGCCGGAGTTGGAAGCGGAACTTTCCAATTTGCAAAAGCGAGGCGAGAGGCTGATGCGCCGCCAGCAATACGGTTTGCAGGCATCGGCGTATGAGCAGGTAACGGCAACCCGCGCCCGGCTCAAACGGTTCTCGGCTTCCGCCCATGAAGGATTGGCGGACCTCTATCACCGGGCCTTGCGTGAGCGTCGCGGGTCACCCGCACCAGTGGAAGGCCAGGGCCTCGAATCTCTGCAAATCCAGCCTTAAACGGCACCCTGACAGGAGGCATGCCCGGCGGGCATGCTTCAGCGTCAGTCTGATGAGGGAGGCGTAGCCGTGGCAGGGGCAGCCAGGTCGTTGGAGTAGCTTACCTTGCCGTGCTGATCGATCAGGATTGCCGAGGTGTTGGGTAGTCTGTCGATGAGTGCCAATCCCTTTTCCTTGCCGAGGATAAATACACTGGTTGACAGGGCATCAGCATCCACACTGTTGTCGCACAGCACGGTAACACTGACCAGTTCCCCGACACTCTTTCCCGTCTTTGGGGAGATAATGTGGTGGATGCGTTCGCCATCCTGAATGAAGTATCGCTGGTAATCGCCAGAGGTAGACATGGCGACATCGGAAATAGGGAGTCGCATGGCAATGCCGCTGCGATCGCGCGGGTGTTGTATGCCGACTTCCCAGGGGCGACCACGGTGGTCTCCCAGCACATAGCTGTCACCGCCCAGTGACAGCCAGGCATGTTCCACCCCTGCGGCTTTTAGCAAGGCGATCCCTCTGTCGATGGCGTAACCTTTGGCGATCCCGCCCAGATCGATGCGTGTCCCCGGGTCGCTGAAACGCACCTGATGGTTATCCAGTAACGCTATCCGTGAAGCACCGATATGCCGTGTAGCACGCTTCAGTGCTTGAGCATCAGGTGCCTTGCCTTTCCGGTAGTCATACAGGTGGCCTGCACTGGCGAAGGTAATGTCAAAGGCGCCGTCGGTGAGCTGGTAATAATGTGCGGAGCGTTCCAACAGGCGATAAAACTCGGCACTGATGGTTTGCGGTTTACTGGCTGCCAGTAGGTTGAGTTGTGCCAGTTCGCTGTCTTCTACCCAGGGGGACAACAGCTGATTCAGCCGAGCCATTTCGTTTTCCAGGGTCCGGAATAGCGGCGCCGCAGGGGTTGGGGACCACAGGGTTACGCTGGCACGGGTTCCCATGATGTCCCATTGATGCTGTTGCCATTGAGCAAAAACGGGCATGCAAAGAGCGACAAGAAGGCTGCCGGCCAGCAGGCGGGCAGAGGGTCTAAAGGCCATGGTGAGGGTCACCTTTACATTGTCAGTGAGCCGACCGCGGGGCCGGCAGGCAGGTAGGCGAGGGATACCTTACCTTGCCGCCGACAGGGCTCGGGGTCGCTAGATAGTACCACTGACAATGGGTTCAAAGGCGGTTAGTCGATCCATGGATGCCGCATTACCCAGGCTGTGGTTAGGGAATTTGCTGGCAAATTGCCCTTGCTCTCCATGCAGTGCCAGGTAATTCAGCCACACCACCTCGGCCAGCAGGTTCACGTTGTTGGCTGCCGGGCTGCCGGCGGTTTCCACGGAGGCGTCGGGTCGCATCCAGCCGATTTGCTGCTGATCGTTATTTAGCGTGGGGCGTCCGTTGGGGCTGTAGACCAGAATGAACGACGCGGCAGTGGAGGAGTTGTCGCCGGTCCATTCACCCTTGCCCCTGCCTGCCTCAGAGTCATCAATGCGCCCATTGCTGGAAACAGAGCCGTCGCTGAACACATAGATCATTAGTGGAACACCCTTGCGGCGGGCGTAATCCAGGCAGGCGCCCATGCAGCGCCCTGCGCGCAGATCGCGTTGCTCACCCGTGCCGCGTTCGCCGGTGTGGTAATCAAAGCCGCCCATGGAGATGCAGCCCGCTCCGGCATAGCCGTTGACGACCAATTTCATGATCGATGCGGTCTTCTGGAATTCCCGGTCCCGCAGTTCGTTTTCATCAAAGATGGCGAGGATGTCCAGGTCCTCCTCGATGTCCAGCTCAGCGGGGTCGCCAAAGCGTTCTGTGATATCGGCGGCTTCAACGTAGCCGCAGCGCAACAGGTCCTCAAGATTGGCTCGTCGGTTACTGTCGGTGAGGCCGCTATCTAGCTGGTCGATACGCCGGTGGCTAATACGGGCAATGCTTTCCATCACGGACACTGCATCAGCCTGGTCCAGAAGGCCCACCAGCTTCCCGGTGTCCACCAGCCCGGTCACATCGGTCGCTCTGTCTACCTTGGTGGGACGGGCAGAGGCAATGATCGAGCCATCCGGGGCCATGGAGTTACCGCCTGATACCGAACTGCTGGAGCCAATCAGGGACATCAGTTCGCCATCGGCGCCTGCAGTAAAGATGCCGTACATGGGGTTGTGCGGATTATTGCCAGTATCGTTCTCCGAACGGGCAGGGATAACACACCCATTGGTGCTGGGCGCGGCGGCGGCGGCTTTTTCCATGATGCCTTGCAGGAACGGTGAATCGCTGTGGAAGGCCAGCCCCAGTTCCCGGTTTACTACGCCGGCATCGTTATTGGGGGCCATGCTGCCAGGCAGGCCCAGCTTGGAGTAGCCGCCGCTGGTGAGGAAATCTTCCTGGCCGCCCTGGCCGCCAACCAGCACATTGGAGCCAGCGATATTGGCGCCGCCTGCCAGGTCAAAGCAGATAAAGGGAATCTTTCCGGCTCCCGATGCGGCGATTCCGCAGGTTTCCTTCATGGCTTCCAGGCCACCACTGAGGGCCATGGCCTCACGCGGGTTGCTGAAAAGGCCAAATAATCCCACGGTGCCAAATGCTGCTCCGCTGACCAGCCCCCGACCCAGCATGTCCCGGCGGCTGACCGGTTTACCGTGACCGAGGTTTATCAGCGGCGCATCCGGGTGCAGGGGCTGCTGACGTTTCTTGAAAAAATGTCGTTTGATCATGTTTCGTCCCCTTTTATTGCACCAGCATGGTGGCACTGCCCAGCATTGCAGCGCAGGCGGCTTTGGTGGCAGTGGCGGTGCGTTCTATGCACTCCTCGTTGTCACCACTGCACTGCGTCAGATTAGTGGTGAACAGCAGGTCTTCCAGCTCCCCTTCCACCGCATTGCGTGATGGCTGATGATTCAGATCGAGACCCACCATGCGGTCAAACAATGGGGATATAACACGATCACGCCATTGTTGCTCGGTAATGCTGTCTACCCGGGCGTTGTAGTTCATGCCGACGAACAACGGGGTCACACTGTTGTCGCCGTTGCGTTCGGCTTCGACCAGCGCGTTACAGTACTCGATGGCCAGTTGCGCAATACCGATTTGGTGAGCCGTCAGGAATGCCTCTATGTTTTCTTCGGTTGGCAGTTGCGTACGAAGGCGCTGGTAGGTGTCCGGGACGTCTCCGTATCCTTCGGGAACACCAGTAAGTTGGCTCATGGTGGCATTCACTTCGGCAAAGTCGCGAAGTCCAACACTGGGCTGTTCGCCGTACATGTTAGGCATCAGCGGCAAGGGAGTGGGCTCGGTGTAGACATTGGTGTGTTGGCCCAGTCGTTCGAAGGTCAGGAAGAATTCGTCGTTTTCCTGTCCCTGTTCTACCGGCAGCAACGTTCCGAGTCGTGACAAGTTTTCACCCTGTTCGCTGTAACCCTCTCCGCCGATGAGGGTTTCCAGCGTGGAGAAGGACTGGGCAACACCCGGAACACGGCCATTGATGCCAATACGCAGCCCTTCAAGCGGGGCTTCGTCCTCGACGATGTCCTGTTCCAGATTGATGAAGTAGGGTGCCGCAAAAAGATAGCTGTAGTTATCGAAGCGAGACACTTCGAATACCAGATATGCGCCTGGCTGATCGATCAGGTGACCGATATAGAATGGCAGGAAGTAACGTTCGCCAACTCCGGCTGCAAAGTTGGTCTGAACCTGTTCTGCGCTCAAGGCACGGTTATGGATTGCGGCGAAACGGATCACCCCTTCCCAGGGACGGTTGCTTGAGGCCTCGTTACCCAGCACCAGGGCAAAAGTGTCGTCCCAGGTATTCAGCAGGCCAGGGGGGGCTGGGTCCATGGCCCCGTTGAGCTCACCGTTGATGTAAAGCCGGCGACCATTGACCGGGTCGTAGGTTAGTGCGACATGTTGCAGGCTGGCCTGCAGCGGGTCGTCGTCCGTTGCCAGTACGGGCTCGCCGTTGGCGTCGGTGGCTTCTCCGATACGTTGATAAACCAGATAGTTGCTGGTGCTTTGCGCCAGGGTAAGGTTACGGGCATCGGGGCCGGCGGAATAACTGAGGATGTGGGCGTTGTCCTGGCCAGTGCTGGCGGGTACCAGCCAGGCTTCCAGGGTTAGCTCACCGGTGGCTGTGATCAGGTCGCTGAGCTTGCTGCTGGTGGCAGTGCTGCCCTGGGCTTTGGCAACGTTGCCATTCAGGCGAATGCCCCAGCCGCCTTCCCAGGTAACATCGCCGCTGAGCTGCAGATGCAAGGCCGGATCGACCCCTGAGGTGTCAAAGGCGGTGGTACCCTCGCCAGTCTTGAATTCGTAGCGAGCGATCACGTTGCTCTCGTAACGTCCGCCTCCTGCTGCCAGGGTGCCATCGTTGACGTTGAGCGCCTTGCTGAGAACCAGGTCTTCGTCCGGGGCTGTAGCTGTGATGCCATCGGCCATGGCCTGAATGGCATTTTCCATTTCCTGGGCATCATCATCACAGTCTGACCAGCAGTTATGGCTGTCTTCGCCGAGTCGTTCTACCAGGCGGCTGAGTGAAGGCTGGTTAAGATCAATTTTGCTCTGCGCTGCGCTGTAGGCTTCGTTGACGTCGTCGGAAGCCAGATAGGGACCTTGCGGAGTGCTGGCATCACTCTGATGACACTCGCTGCAGTAATCATTGAGCAGCGGGTATACCGTGGTCTCAAACAGGCCGGAATCAGAGGGGAAGTTCTTGCTGTTGCCGGGCTCCTTGATGGGAGGGGGATCCAGCTCTGTAGTGCCGCCGCCCAACCCCAGGGACTGCCCTGCCCAGGCGCTGATCCAGGTGCTGATCTGGTCGGCGCAGAATTGGGGATCGCTTTCCCAGCAATTGTGGCCACCAGCGACTTTCTGCACCATGCGCGAGGCGGAAGGCTGGTTAAGATTGATCAGTGGGTTGGCGGCGGCGTAGGCCGCATTAATGTCGCCGGTCTGGACAAAAGCCGGTTGCTGGTCGCGGTGGCAGGCGCCACAGCGTTGTTCTTCTACCAGGTTGTTCCAGATATAAATCTTGAATGCAGAGACGTCAGCACTGCGTGGTGCCGGCCCTGAATAATTCACGTTGTTGTTATTTGAGCCGGTGTTGGTGTTGGCTTCTGTGGAGGCACCACTCCCGCTGCCGCCACAGGCAGACAGCATGGACAAGGCGCCGAGCGCAACTGCGGTAAGTATCCAGTGTCGCATCGCTTAGTCCCCCATGCAGTAAACGGCCGCATCGGCAAACAGCGACTTCATGCGGTAGTTGTTGTTTTTGAAGGCCGTCGTCATGGAGGCCACTTGCTGGGTATCGGTGCTGTCTGCGGGTTTGCGAAGGCAAACGGCCTCGAATACTTTTTCTGCCTGGCAGGTGGCAAAGGTGTCACTGTGGGCGAGCTCGCGGCCAAGGCTGGCGGCGCCGTTTCCGTACCCCTGGCCAGTACTGTCCCAGCCCAGGTTGGCGTTGGTGCCTTCCCGCCAGTAATTGTCCCAGCGATCATCCGGGGTGATGTAGCCCCAGGGGAAATTGTTGCTGTTGATCAGATATTTGCCCTGGACCCGGGTTCCGGTGTCGGGGTCGCTGGAGGTGTTGTAAAGCATCCGCCCACCATCCCCTTCCTGGTCACCTTGCCAGTCGTAGTAGGCAAAAGCCTGGGCCATGGGATCCATGCCGCTATGGCAGCCGATACAGTTGTTGCGGAAGATCCGGCTGTCACCGCCTGGACTGCGACTGACATCTTGACGGATTCTGTCTGACGGTCGGTTCACGTCTTTGACCTGCTCCAGATCACGGCACATGTGATTCATCAGGGTGAAACGGAACATGGCCCGGTTGGTGCCCGCGTAGAAAAATGCCTGGGCCGCAGCCCGGCTGGTCAGTACCCCGGCAACGGCCTCTGCGGGCGTACCGTACTGAGACACCTGGCTGGTGGGCTGCAGAACCTCTTTAAGGTCCGCATGCTGGTTTTCCAGATTTCGGTAATGTGCGTTGTTGTCCGCCGCGGCTGCGGGGCTGGCGTTACCGACGTAGAGCAGGTCGGCGTAGAGAATGCGGCGAAAATCCACGTCGTCACGGATGGCACCGATCACCGTAGCGGTGTAATCGTTAAGCGGAACGAACACATCCTGGGCTTCATTGGTCCAGGGAGCGGCAAACTGCTTGAGTGTGACGTTGTAGAACGCTGGGTGTTCCATGGCGAGTTCGGCAGCGGCCTGGGGGCCGCCAGCGCCATCAATCATGCTCGCCATGGTATCCAGTGTGCTGGCATCTGCAGGGACCCCTGCAAGCCGGTTGTGTATGCGTTGTGCCTGATCGCGGCTGCTGGCCTGGCCCTGCGTGCTGAGCAGTAGCGCCATTGTGGCTAGCACGATCCCCCGGGTGCGTCTCATTGGAAGCATCCTCTTTTGTTGTCTTCTCTGTGCCGTCGCATTATGGGCGACAGGCAAGCCAGTTGTTACGACCGTTCAACAGAATTCCCGTATCCCACTGTTATTCTGTATGACATTCTGCATCAGGCTCTGTGATATGGGCCCCAGAAAACTAAGAATAAGTTCGCGATACTGACGTAAAACTAAGAAAGACGGATGAACGGGTGAAAACAACAAGCTTATCCGGACTTCTGTGCCTGCTGGGGGTGATCAGCGGCTGCGGGGGTGTGGACGGGGGAGAACAAGGCCAGGATCCTACCGTGACCGATATTCCGGTGGCGTACGTGGAACGTACCGTGCCGGTTGCGGACATGGAGATGGATATGGAGCCTGACAGCCTGGAGCAGCCTGCGGCCTTTATGGCGGGGGCGAGACTGATGGTGCGCGATGGGCTGTCGAGTGGCGCCGTGGCACGTGATATTTCGACTCCCCTGTTGGGTGGTGGTCACGATATTCGCGATCTGGTGGTCAGCCCTGCGGGCGATCGGCTGCTGTTTTCGGCTCGGGCCCCAGAGATCGAGGATGCGGATGAGGATGAGCAGCCCACCTGGAATCTCTGGGAATACGATTTCAATAGCCGGGTTGCCCGGCGGCTTGTCACCAGCGACCTGATTGCCGAACAGGGGCAGGACCGTTACCCCGCCTACCTGCCTGGAGGCGGTATCGTATTTGCTTCCACCCGTCAGCGTCAGGCCCGGGCCCGGTTACTGGACGAGGGCAAGCCCCAGTTCGCCCCCCTCGAAGAAGGCCGTGACAGCTACGCTTTTGCCTTGCACGTGATGGGCGAGGATGGCAACGATATCGAGCAGATCACCTTTAATATGAGCCATGACGTTGCACCGTTGGTGATGGATGACGGCCGCATTGTCTTCCAGCGCTGGGACAACAAGGATAACGAAGACCGGTTTGATCTTTACCGCGTTAACCCGGACGGTACCTCACTGACACCGCTCTATGGAGCTGATAGTCATGCTCGTGAAGATCAGGAAGACCGCCAGTTCCTGCCGATGACCATGATGGGGGATGGGCGTGTGCTGACGGCTGTTCGATTGAGGGAACTGGTCGCTGGCAATTCCCTGGTACCGGTGGCCATCGATGTGGCTCGTTTTGTGAACCAGGACACTCCTCTGTTTGGCATTGTGGGCGCTCAGGCTGAACAGCCCCTGCCTATTCCGGTGACGCGACTTTCGGGCGACATCACCAGCGGAACAGTTGCCGATGTCCTTGATCTTGGTGATGGTACGGGACGCTACCTGATGGCCTGGTCCCCTTGTCGTTTGCTGGAAGGGCAAACCCTGCGACCCTGCACCGACGAATATTTGTCGCAGGACTTGCCAGCGGCACCTCCTGCCTATGGGTTGTGGGTGTTTGACCCTGCGGAAGGCACCCAACGGCCAGTGGTAAACCCCCGCGATGGCTTGTGGGTGACGGAGCTTGCGGTCGCCACGCCACAGCCGTCTGCGGCGCCGGCAGTGCTGCCGGAGCGCGACGATGCGCTTGCTGAAGACAATATGGCAATGCTGGATATTCGCAGTGTTCATGACCGGGATGGTGCGTTCGCTACGTTTGATGGGGGAGTGGCAGGAGTCAACACTATTGCGGATTACCGCGATCCGAACCAGGTAAGTCCCGAGCAACGCGCGGTCCGTTTTCTGAGAATTACCAAGGGGGTACTGATTCCCGATGACGATGTTCGGGATATCAGTGGTGCCCAGTTTGGCCGGGCTCCCAATTTCGGAATGCGTGAAATCGTGGGGTACATCCCGGTTGAACCCGATGGATCGGTTCGCGTGCAGGTTCCTGCGGATGCTCCTTTAGGCCTTCAGTTGGTGGATGCGGAAGGCAAGGCCGTGTATTCCCGCCATGGAGCATGGATCAATTTGCGTCCCGGCGAGACCCTGCAGTGTCAGGGATGTCACAGTAACAACAGCCCGTTGCCCCATGGCAGGATTGATGGCATGGCGCCTTCTCTCAACGCTGGAGCCCCCTTTACCGGCCAGCCTTTCCCCAATACCCGCTCTGATGTGGTCGGTTTCGCGGATGCGGGAGAAACCATGGCGCAGGCGCTGACGCGCTTGTATCCCGAACGCGCCATGCCGTCGGTAGACCTGAGGGCATTTGACGCCTGGAGCGATCCCGCGCCAGATCCGGATACCGAAGTGTTGTTGTCCTACGAGGACCTGAACACCCCAACCCCGGTGACACCTGAGTGCCAGGGTGCCTGGGCGCCGGGCTGCCGGGCGACCATCCATTATGAGGACCACATCCAGCCGTTGTGGGATTTGCCCAGGGTCGCCGACGTCGATGGCTCCATGCAGGATGTCACCTGTTCAGTCTGTCACAACCGTCGCGATAGCATGAATGCCCTGCAGGTTCCTCCCGGGCAGCTTGAGCTCACTGGTGATCCCTCTCCGGATCAGCCGGACCAGCTGACCAGTTATCGGGAACTGCTATTCAATGACAACGAACTTGAATTGCAGGATGGTGCACTTGTAGACCGTTTGGTCATTGTCTTCGATGACGAAGGGAATATTGTGTACCAGACGGATGAAGAGGGTGAGCTGGTGCTGGATGGCGACGACAATCCTGTCCCTGTGACAGAGCCGGTACCCGTGGCGGCCGCTATTCGTGCAGGACAAGCACGCAATTCGGACCGTTTCTTTGATACATTTGCGGTTGATGGAGGGCATGAGGAATGGCTAAGCGCTCAGGAACTCCGTTTGATTGCTGAGTGGATCGATATTGGCGCGCAGCTGTATAACGATCCTTTCCGGGTACCGGAAAATTAATACAGCCTTGCGGCTGTCTATGAATAGAAAGGGGAGACGCACCCTGTGCGCCTTGTAGTGATCCTTTTGGCTTGTTGGCTGCCGCCGCTGCTGTTGGCCGCCGAGCCCGAGTCTGATGACGCCTTCGAGCGGGAATATGACGCCGTCCAGGTGAAAGTCTCGGACCCCTACGTGGAAGTTCACACGGGGCCGGGGCGGGGCTATCCCGTCTTTCATGTTGTGGAGCGCGATGCCCCGCTGACGATCCTGTACATGCGTGCGGGATGGTTAAAAGTGGAGACCGTTCGGGGGAAATCAGGTTGGGTTCCTCGCACCGCTCTTGCTGCCACTCTGGATGGCACCGGGGAAACTCCCGAGCTGGATGCTCTTGGGCACGAAGCTTTTCAGGAAGGCCACTGGCACGCTTCTGTCCTGGTGGGGGAGCTGGATGGTGCGACCTCCCTTGGTGTGGCTCTGGGTTACCGTTTTACAGAAAACCTCACTGGCGAGTTGATGTACTCGCAAGCCAGTGGCGATTTTTCGAATAACAACCTCTTTGATGTCAATGTGCAGCACCAGCTTTTCCCTCAGTGGCGAGTCTCTCCCTATGTGGCTCTCGGGACAGGAAGAGCGAGGATTGAGCCCCGGGCGACATTGGTCCAACCTGAGAATCGTGAGGAAAACTACGCTTTTGGTGGGATAGGGCTGAACGTGTATCTGGCACGAGGCTTTGTCATGAGGGGTGAGTACCGCAGCTATGTGCTGTTCACCGAAGAAAACGACAACCGGAATCTTGAAGAATGGAAACTTGGTTTCTCCGTCTTGTTCTGATCCTTGCCTGGATGACATCAGGCACTGTTTTTGCCGAAGGGACCGATGACCGTGAGTCGGTTGTGCGTGAGGCCTCTCCTGAATCTGTACTGGACCCGCGTATTGAACGACGCCGTATCCGGGAAGCCGAGATCGACACCGAAAACTTTGAAGCCGGAATTTACGCGGGACTGATCTCCATTGAAGATTTTGGTACCCAGCCAGTGATAGGGCTTCGTTTTGACTATCACCTGTCCGAGGATGTCTTTTTTGAGGCCGCCCTGGGGAGAGCCAAAGGGGATGAAACCAGCTTCGAAACCTTGAATGCAGGCGTGCAGCTGCTGACAGATGAGGAGCGGGAGTTTACCTATTATCAGGCATCAATTGGCTATAACTTGTTGCCTGGCGAAGCGTTCCTGACCCGTAATCGGGCTTTCAATAATTCGTTATTCCTGATTGGTGGTGCCGGGATGACAGATTTTGCCGGCGATGAATATTTCACCATCAGCGCGGGGGTTGGCTACCGGCTTCTCATCAATGACTTTACTGCCGTTCGCGTGGACATGAAGGACCATATCTTTACTCACGATATCTTGGGTGAAGACAAGACCACGCATAATCTGGAAATGACGGCGGGCGTGAGTCTGTATTTCTGAAAATAATAATCGGGGTGCGCAAATGAAACTGAAACGAATTCTTGCCGCTGTATTGATAGCAGGGCTGGCATTGACAGGCCCGGCGGTGGCGGCTGAGGAGGGCAAGCCTGCTGCAGGGTTTACTCTCGAGTCTCTTGACGGGCCTAACGTCAAGCTTAATGAGCTGCGTGGCACCGTGGTGCTTGTTAACTTTTGGGCCTCATGGTGCGGCCCATGCCGGACAGAAATGCCATTGCTTGACACCCTTTACCGTGAATACCGTGACTATGGTTTCACTATTTTGGGCGTAAATCTGGATGAAGACCGAAGTCAGGCGCTCAAACTGCTCGACAAGGTGCCGGTTACTTTCCCGATTCTGTTCGATCCCGACAATCTTACCAGTGAAACCTATGGGGTTGACGCCATGCCCACCACCGTACTGATTGACCGAAACGGTGTGGTTCGTCACCACCACCGCGGCTACAAGGATGGCTACATGGACAAGTACGAAGATCAGGTAAAGGCGTTGGTGCTGGAATGACCTTTCGTATTGTTCTGCTGCTGCTGGTTACGTTGCTGGCGGGTTGCTCTATCAAACCCTGGGTCAAACCCTATGAGAGGTCGCGTCTGGCCGATCCGGTGATGAATGCGGCAGGACATCCTGTGGCTGAAAGTTATATGAATCATGTGCATCAGGCACGTGAAGCCATGCGTGGTGCTGAAGGAAGTGCCGGGGGAGGCTGCGGGTGCAACTGATACGGGCAGGATGGCTTTTGTTGTTGGCGTTGCCGCTATCCTCGCAAGCGGCGGTGCTGCCGGAAGACCGCTTTGATCTGCTGGGGCACCAGTATGATGGTGGTGGGATGCAGATTGAGGGGCCGTCTGTGCTGGTGCGCAAGTCCTTCGCCGATACCGTTGCGGTCAGCGCCAATTATTACGTGGATGAGGTGTCTGCCGCTTCAATTGATGTGGTGACCAGTGCCAGTCCCTACACGGAAAAGCGCACAGAGAAGAGCGTTGGGCTGGACTATCTTCGTGGCAAGGCCATCTATTCCCTGAGTTATGGCAACAGTAAAGAGAATGATTTTGAGGCGAACTCCGCGCATTTTGATCTCAGTCAGGATTTCTTTGGTGATCTGACCACGTTGACCATGGGCTACTCCCTGGGCAAGGACGAAGTGTTTCGTACCGGTGACAGTGCGTTTTCCGATGAGGCCGAGCGGCGACATTTCCGGATCGGGTTATCGCAAGTCTTAACCCGCGATCTGGTTGGCAGTATCAAGGCAGAATTGATTACCGATGAGGGGTATCTGAATAACCCTTACCGCTCGGTCCGTTATCTCAATAGCGCCGGTGGCTACAGTTTTCAACCTGAACGCTATCCGCGTACCCGTACCAGTGAGGCCACTACGATCGGTTTGTCTTACTATTTGCCGTGGCGTGCGGGGCTGCATGGCGAATACCGGATGTATGACGATTCATGGGGTATCGACGCCACAAGCTGGCAGGTAAAACTGATCCAGCCTTTGGGGCAGCATTGGACGCTGGAGACTCGCTATCGACGTTACAGTCAGGGTCAGGCAGATTTTTATTCAGACCTGTTTCCTTTCCAGAATGCACAAAATTTTCTGGCCCGCGACAAGGAATTGAGTGACTTCGATTCCACCGTATTTGGGGTAGGGATTGGCGTGCAGTTCAATCGAGCAGAGCGGGAGACTTTCAATCGGGCAGGATTGCACCTGTGGGTGGACCAGTTCCAGTTTGACTACAACAACTTCCGGGACATCCGTGTCACCACCTTGCCAGGGCAGGAACCGTTGTACAGCTTCGACGCCACCGTCACTCGTTTGCTATTTACGATCTGGTATTAAACTGCATCAGCCGCCACCGCTCCCACCGTTCCGGTGGCCTGTATAGGAGCTTGCCTGCCGGCGATGGAGTTCTTCGTCAGCAGGCTGGCTCCCACCGTGGCCTGGTCCCCGGGTCGGGTAACATCCAGACCGGAATTACAAAGAGTCTGTCAGCAGGATCCCCACGCTGAAGCGATTTTCGTAATTGTCATAGTTGATCAGTGAATCCCCGTATCCACTGAAGACCTGTACCAGGCCCTTGAAGCGCTTGCTCAACGGGAAAGAATAGTTCAGGCGGCCAGCCCCCTTGTTGTCAGACCGCAGGTTGTTTCGAACCATGATTTCCACCACATGGTTGCCAAACGGTCTGGCGACTTCCAGCTCGAAGTTACCCATGTATTTTTCGATGTCCGGATTGTCATCACCGCGGGGATCGGTGGGGTCATCTTTTTCGTCTTCAGGTAGCCGGTACCAGGGTTTGAGTGACCAGTAATAATCACCGGTCTTGGCGATATAGTTCAGGAAAATGCGATTCCAGCTTCGTGAAACCGGTACATCTTGCCCATTGGACTCGTGCACGATGCCCAGCGCCAGAAGTTCGGAATCCACAGGGCCAAACTGCCAGTTCACCGGTTTGGTGATAAAGATTTCCGGCTCGTAGTTTGCTTCCCTGAAGGGGGCGGATTCTTCCTTGTTATAGGCCTGCCAGAAAAAGGTCCCGGTGAAGGCCATCCACAAGGTGACATCGTCAACAAGGTTTTCCTTGATCGGTGCTTTTAGTGAGAGTTGGAACTTGACTTCGGTGTGATCCAGCGCGCTGTCGTCCTTGTCCGGGTCATTCCATTGACGGTTGGACCAGTAGCTGTAAGGCATCAGGTAATTACGCCGATGAGGGGTAATCACAAACGGGTTGCCCTGGGTGGTGTTTTCCAGCGCCAGCCGCGCGCGCAGGGCATCTTCATGGACACTGCGCTTTTTGACTTCGTCGCCATTGGTGCACCAATTACGGACCTCTTTCAGCGTTACTGCGTTATCGGCAGTCTGGGCGCTGCGTAGCAAACAATCGTTAAGTTGCTGCTGTTCGCTCATCTGGCTGGGTGGGGTTGATTCCGAGGGGACCTCAGCCTGCAGGTCAGGATCAGCAGTGGAGCCCTCGGCCTGCACATCGTTTGCGGCGTAAAGCGTACTGCTCAGCAGCAGGAAGGAAGAAGCGAAAGCCTTGCGCATGAAGTGTCCTTGCCAGAGTGACTGTGGGATTTAGAGGCTTTTCAGTTCGTCGTCATTGAGCGCTCGAGCCTGTTCTTCCAGCATGACAGGAATGCCATCGCGTACCGGGTAAGCCAATCCACTGGCCTTGCACTTGAGTTCGGCGAGCTTGTCGTCATAGATCAGCGGTGCCTTGCTGACCGGGCAAACCAGAATATCGAGCAGGTTGGGGTCGATCATTGTTCATGATTCCTTCATTGATTGCGGACGAGTATAGCAAGGGAAACGCGTTTTGCCGTGATAGTGGAAACACCGTGTGTATTTTTACGAATTTTAAAGAAATGCCAGTGAAATCATAGGGTTTAGAAAGCAAACGATGGTTTCAAACGCTTGTTTGACTTGCGGGTCACAAATAGCGCTGGAGACACCGCAAAGCGCTGACCTAAGATTACCCTCCGAATAAATTATCAATGCTCGGCGAGCCTCAGGCCCGCCCCATTTTCATAGTGTCTTTTAGGGAGATGTGAGATGCCGGATTACAAGGCTCCCCTGCGCGACATGCGCTTCGTACTGAATGAAGTCCTGGATCTGGATGGCCACTATGCCAGCCTGGGTCTGGAAGATGTAAACAGCGAACTGCTGAATGCTTTCCTGGAAGAAGGCGCCAAGTTCTCCGAAAACGAGCTGGCTCCCCTGAACCGTTCCGGTGACGAGGAAGGCTGTGGCTTCGACAACGGTGTGGTCACCACTCCGAAAGGCTTCAAGGAAGCCTACGCCAAGTACGTGGAAGGCGGTTGGCCGGCCATGGGCGGCGACGTGGAGTTTGGCGGTCAGGGCCTGCCGGGTTCTGCTGGTATTGCCATCTCCGAAATGACCGGTTCCGCGAACTGGTCCTGGAGCATGTACCCGGGTCTGTCCCACGGTGCCATCGCTACCGTGGAAGAGCACGGCACCGACGAGCAAAAGAATGCCTACTTGCCCAAGCTGATCAGCGGTGAGTGGACCGGCACCATGTGTCTGACCGAGCCGCATTGTGGTTCTGACCTGGGTATTCTCAAATCGAAGGCCGAGCCTAACGCAGACGGTTCTTACAGCATCACCGGCACCAAGATCTTCATCTCAGCCGGTGAGCATGACATGGCCGAGAACATTATCCACATCGTGCTGGCGCGTCTGCCCGATGCCCCTAAAGGCACCAAGGGTATTTCCCTGTTCATCGTTCCCAAGTTCATGACTGACGGTAACGGTGGCGTGGGTGAGCGTAACGCCGTGACCTGTGGCTCTATTGAACACAAGATGGGCATCAAGGCCTCTGCGACCTGTGTGATGAACTTTGATGGTGCCAAAGGCTACCTGATCGGTCCGGAGAACAAAGGTTTGAACTGCATGTTCACCTTCATGAACTTCGCCCGTCTGGGTACCGCCATCCAGGGCGTGGCGCACGCTGAACTGGGCTTCCAGGGTGGTCTGACCTACGCCAAGGACCGTCTGGCCATGCGTAGCCTGTCCGGTCCGAAAAACCCGGAAGGTCCGGCGGATCCGATCATCGTTCACCCGGATGTGCGTCGTATGCTGCTGACAGCCAAGTCTTTCGCTGAAGGCGGACGTGCGCTGGTTTACCTGTGCTCCCAGCTGGGTGACAAGGTGAAACTGGCCAAGGACGAAGCCGAGCGTAAGGAAGCCGACGAACTGATGGCACTGCTGACGCCGATCGCCAAGGCTTTCATTACCGAAGCCGGTCTGGAAGCGGCCAACCATGGTGTACAGATCTACGGTGGTCATGGGTTTATCCGCGAGTGGGGCATGGAGCAGAACGTACGTGATGCCCGCATCTCCACTTTGTACGAAGGCACCACCGGTATTCAGGCGCTGGATCTGCTGGGCCGCAAGGTGATGATGACCCAGGGTCAGGCCCTGCGTAACTTCACCAAGATCGTGCACAAGTTCTGTGAAGCCAACGCCGACAATGCCGACATGAAAGAATTCCTTGAGCCGCTGGCCGGCTATAACAAGGAATGGGGTGAGCTGACCCAGGCCATCGGTATGCAGGCTATGCAGAACCCGGATTACGTGGGTGCCGCGTCTGTGGATTACCTGATGTACTCCGGTTACGTGACCCTGGCCTACCTGTGGGCGCGTATGGCCTCTGTGGCCCACGCCAAACTGGAAGCCGGCGCCGGTGATGAGGACTTCTACAAGGCCAAGATCAGCACCGCCCGCTTCTACTTCAAGCGTATCCTGCCGCGCGTTGCCGGTCACAAGGGTGCTATTGAAGGTGGTCTGGACTGCATGATGGACCTGGATGCCGAGCACTTTGCATTCTGATCCTGACGGTCCTTCGACCTGAAAAAGCCCGCCTTTATGGCGGGCTTTTTTGTGGCTCCTCGCTGGATTAACCGTAAACAAAACGTGCTATCCGACAAAAGTGTTGGGGGGTGTGTCGTGCACCCTGCGAGCTGCCATCAGTAATGCTACCCCTTTTTCGTTCTGGTTCGCGCCGCCAGTGCCGTTCCTGCAAGAACACGGCGCGCACCAGAAGGGTTGCTCCATTCCACACTGAATCCTTTTGTGGGTGCTCTACGAAAAGTGGGAGCGTGATCTGGACCGCCGGAGAAAGCCTGCCTCAAAGCCATATGCCATGAATTCCGTTATAGTGACTGCTCACAAAATAATGATCGGGTACATGGAAGAAGGGGATTGCCCATGAAAGGCTTGTTGGCACTGGTTCTGGTGCTGGTTTTGGGGTGGCTGGGGGCCACTTGGTATGTTGGTATGCGCGCAGAAGAAATGGTGCGCAGTGAAGTGTCCAATCTTTCGTTACTGCCGGGCCGTGATGATATTGTGCTCGATGTGGTGCGTTACGATCGCGGCCTGTTTTCCTCTGAGGCAGATACCTGTCTGGTCATTCAGGGAGATCTGGCGGCGCTGGCCGGAGGTGCGGATCTGACCGGAACCCTGTGCATGAACAGCACCATTTATCATGGCCCGTTGATATTTGCCGATGGGGTCGCGTTGGGTCTTGCTGCTACCCGGGATGCCTTCGATGTCAGCGCGCTCCCGCCGTCTGGAAAGGCGGTGCTGGAGGAAATTTTCAAGGGTCGAGCACCACTGGAAGGCCGTAGCTTTTACGGATTTGATGGAAGCCTGACTGCGACTCTCGAAATGCCCCCGGTGGATGTGGAATCCCCGATGGGGAAACTTGAACTCAAGCAGTTCTCTGTCGACATGGTGCGTCCCTCTGCGAATTCCTACCCGCTTAACAGCTACCTCACCATCAAGGGTTTTCACGCGGACAGTCCCAAGGGGGCAATCTCACTCGATTCCCTGAGTGGCTCCATGGATGTCGTTGCCATGCTGGATGACGAAGTGCCGCTGACCAATGTGAATCTTGCGAGCAAGGGATTCAGCTACATCCAGGATGGCCTGACCTTGCTTGCCTTTGATGCCATCCTGCAAGGGAACAGCCAGGATAAGGGGGCTGTTCTCAACGGCAATTCCGGAATCTGGCTGGAAAATGTCCAGGCACCGCTACTGCCCATTCCCATGGACAGTGCCTACATCGGCATGGATTTCGAAGGTATCGACAAAGCTGCCCTGGTTCGTCTGAACCGCATCACGCGGGAGCTGGATCAGGTGCAAACTGCCATGGCGCTCTCCGCCATCAGTGGAGAAGGCGCTGAAGACATTAACAGTCAAATCGAAAGAATGCAGACCCTCATGGACGACATGATGGGCGTTATGAGCGAAAAACTTCTCAAGCCAGGTGACAGCACCCTGCGGATGAAGATGCTGGTCGATCTGGATGGCAAGCGGCAATTTACTTTTGACAGCAAGGCGCGTTATCTGGGGCTGGAGGGTAAAAATCTGCCTTTCCATGAGTTGATGATGCTGGATGAGTCCGAGCTCAATACCATGCTCGATATGACGGTACATCTGGATGTCGCCGATTCGGTTATTCCTGTGCCGCTGCTGGAGCAACTGCAGGCTTACGAGGCTCAGGGGCTGGTTGTCCACGAAAACGATCGCTGGCGGGGGGATATTAATGCCCGCGGCGATTCCTTGATCATTAACGGCAAGGCAACGTCTGTGGCGGAAGTGAAAGCATTAATTGAGACGCTGAATCCCCCGCCGCAAGGGGATGACCTTTCTATGGAAGAAATGTACATGCTGGAGCTGGACGAGCAGTAACGTAGCCCGGGGCGGGCGACCTGAGGTCACTGTGATTGGTGATTTCTTCCCCGCCTGGTTTCCGGCATGCTGGACTGGAGTCGTGAAAGGGCAGGGCAATGGTTCGGATTCTGTGGTGGCGATCGGTAGCGGTATTGTCTGTGGCGCTAGGCATGATCGGTGTGATCATCCCGGGGTTGCCGACCGTGCCGTTCCTGCTGGTGGCGGCCTGGGCCGGCACCCGTGGCTGGCCAGAGCTTGAAGCCTGGTTGCTGAACCACCCGCGCTATGGACAGTCCATCCGTCAATGGCGGGAACAGGGCGCAGTGTCACGCCGCGCCAAGTGTGCGGCGTCTACCATGATGCTGATCAGTGTCATTCTTATCGCCTTTTCTGGTGCCCACGATGTGATAAAAGTTGCGGTGCCGCTGATGCTTTGTATTACCCTGTTATGGTTATGGAAACGGCCCGAACCCCGTGATTAGGGCGGTGACTTTGCAGTCATCGCGTGTTGGGGCCGGCATGAACGGTGGGTCACAAATAAGCCTGTCACCAAAGCGTCTGGCTGCCTAAAATTTGCGCCCTGCCAATTTTCGGGAGATGTGCAAATGGCGATCTATAAAGCGCCCCTCGAGGACATGCGTTTTGTTCTCAACGATGTGTTCAAAGCGGATGAGCAGTGGGCAACCATGCCGGCCACCGCCGAGGTAACCCGCGACCTGTCCGACGCCATTCTGGAAGAAGCGGGCAAGATGACTGAAGGTCTGTTGTTCCCCCTCAACCGTGAAGGCGACGAGCAGGGTTGTCAGTGGAACGACGGGGATGTGACTACCCCGGAAGGGTTCAAGGCCGCCTTCAAGACCTTTGCCGAAAATGGCTGGACCGCGTTTTCCGGTAACCCGGAATTTGGTGGCCAGGGCATGCCGAAGTCCCTCGCGGTGCTGTTCGAAGAAATGATGCACAGCGCCAACTCTTCCTTTGCCCTCTACCCGGCGCTGACCAGCGGTGCCTGCCTGGCCATTGATGCCCATGCCTCTGAAGCGTTGAAAGCCCAATACCTGCCGAAGCTCTACAGCGGTGAATGGAGCGGCACCATGTGCCTGACCGAGCCGCATTCCGGTACCGATCTGGGTATTGGTCGCACCAAGGCAGAGCCCAACGACGACGGTTCTTTCAACATCACCGGTACCAAGATCTTCATTACCGGCGGTGAGCACGACCTGACCAGCAACCATATCCACCTGGTGCTGGCCAAGCTGCCGGACGCACCGGCAGGCTCCAAGGGTATCTCCCTGTTCCTGGTGCCCAAATTCCTCCCGGACGCGGACAACAACCCCGGTGAGCGCAATGGCGCGACCTGTGGCTCCATCGAACACAAGATGGGCATCAAGGGGTCTGCGACCTGTGTGATGAATTTCGATAGTGCCAAAGGCTGGATCATCGGTGAGCCTAACCAGGGCCTGGCCTGCATGTTCACCATGATGAACTACGAGCGCCTGTCTATCGGTCTGCAGGGCCTGGGTCTGGGTGAAGTGAGCTACCAGAGCGCCGTGGATTATGCCCGCGAGCGTCTGCAGGGCCGCAGCGCCACCGGTGCCAAGAATCCGGAAGGGCCGGCGGATCCGATCATCGTTCACGGTGATGTGCGTCGCATGCTGATGAACATGCGTGCCATCAACGAGGGCGGTCGCGCACTGGCGGCTTACGTGGGTATGCAGCTGGATGCGTCCAAGTTCAGCGACGATGCGGACACCAAGAAGAAAGCGGAAGACCGGGTAGCGCTGCTGACCCCGATTGCCAAGGCGTTCTTCACGGACCGCGGTCTGGAAACCACCATTACTGGCCAGCAGGTTTTCGGCGGCCACGGTTATATCCGTGAGTGGGGTATGGAGCAATTCGTACGTGACTGCCGTATTTCCCAGATCTACGAGGGCACCAACGGTATTCAGGCGCTGGATCTGGCTGGCCGTAAAGTCGCTCGCAATGGCGGCAAATCCGTTGATGCTTTCCTGGCAGATGCCCAGGCGTGGGTGGATGCCAATGCCGCTAACGCCCAGCTGGCCGAGTATGTGGAGCCGGTGAAGGCCGCGTTGGCGCTGCTCAAGCGCGCCACCGATGAGCTACTGAGCCAGGCTGGGGGTAACCCGGATGCGATCAGTGCCGGTGCCGTGGAATATCTGGATATCTTCGGTTACGTAATCTACGCCTGGCTGTGGGCGCAGATGCTGGCGGCAACCGATGGTCGTGATGATGACTTTGTGAAAGCCAAGCGCATTACCGGCAAGTACTATTTCGAGCGCATCCTGCCGAAAGCAGAAGGCCTGTTTGCCCAGCTGAAGAGCGGTGCAGACACCATGATGAGCCTGGATGACGCGCTGTTTTAATAAGCCGCGTCTCGCAGGTGATTGACAAAAAACCGCCCCCGAGAGGGGGCGGTTTTTTTGTTGTGGATTCTATGCCGGTTTGCAGAGCCGGGGTTTGCGAAGGGCGCTTCCCGTGTTGTCTGTTAGGGAAACTGCATGTTCAGTGGTGAGGCGGCTTTGATGCTGTCTGCGCGGGCGGGGGCATCAATAAAGGGATTGCGGTTGCCCTGTACGTCGGCGATAACGTCATTGCGGCGACGTTCTTCCTCATCCACAGGATCTTCCTTGTTCCAGCGCTGGTACATCTCAAGGGTGCCAAGCAGTGGCAGTGCGTACTTCTCATGGAGGTAGAGCATGGCGCGGGCCACGTCCCCCTTGGCATGGGCGGGTGGCTGGAAAACCTGAAACGATTGTCGGTATCCGCACTCGCTATCTGCGGCTGTGGAGTCTGGTAGATCCCCAAACAGGGTGCGGCGACGGTCCAGCTCTGCCTTTCGTGTCACAGGGAAAAGACTGTGGCGATCCTGCAGGATTTCAGCAAATTCGGGTTGTTTTTCACACAAGCGGCTGGAGCGGCAGCCGAAATGCTGTGCGAGCTGACGTTTGTCGTAGATTTCTTCGACGGAAATCCTGTCCCCGGGCTTGAAGCTTTCCTGACAGTAAAGTGTCTTGCCGCCATTGGCGTAGACCTGTTTCAGAAACTGGTCTTCCATGTTGTCTGCCAAGCACGCACCGGCAGACATAAGGAGTGCCATCAGCAGCAATGATAATTTGCGCATATTGTGAATCCTGTCACATTTCTAATCGCCATCTTAGCCCCCAAGGCCAGGGTGACAGATATCTACAATGTATACCGGAGCGACAGGCGGTGCCAATGACCCGTTTAGCGGTTGTCCAACAAAACGGTAATGCAATTGCGGACATGGGCATCGATAGCCTCGGCATCGGGAAGTTTATGCGGGGCCAGCAGTGCACATATCTGAAAATCGGTTTTCACCATGCCGAGAAATTGGCGGGCTGTGTGACGAGTAAGCCGATGTGAAGGCAGCTCTCCTCGATCTACGAGCCATTGCAGGTAGTCGTGGAGTTTTTCCAGCACCAGCGTCGGACCTGCTTCGTAAATCTGTTCTGCCAGGGTGGGGAAGGTGGGGGCAAGGCCAATCAGCTGGCGGTACAGCTCCAGATAGAGTGGCGAAAGCATCAGCTTCACAAAGGTGGATGACAGCCTGCGCAAACCCTCGCTGGCAGGAAGGTGTTCAACACCGGTGGCTTCCAGTTCCGCCATCATGGTGCCGACATGGTGTTGCATAACCGCACTGAAAAGCCCGTCTTTGTCACCAAAATACTGGTACAGGCTGCGGCGTGAGCCGCCCGCCCGGGCAATGATCATGTCCAGGGTCGTGCCGGTGTAACCTTCGGTGCTGAAGATGTCGGTGGCCGCATCCAGCAAGGCCTGACGGCGTTTCAGGCCGCGTTCAGTGCGTGGTGTATCCATCAATGGGTCCTGTTGCGTGCTGAAATGGTATTGGGCAAGACACTTTTCGGCAATGACTGCAGATGGAGATCGGGCTGACAGAAGCGCGCATGCGCATTATGAAAACTGGATGAAAGCATCAGGAAACGAGAGAAGCCGCACGTTTTCGGGGTTGATATATAAACAAGAATCAATATCATTTCGCATCTCTTTACGACCCTTACAATTGTCCATGGAGGCGGACGGTACATGACCTTGTTGGGATTGTTGTTCTCCGGGCGCAAGGCGGCATTCGTTGCCGTTGTTGTTTTCAGTGTGCTCAGCGCCTTGCTGAGCGTGGCCGTGCTGGCCTTTATCGGGCAGCGGATGTTGTCGGCGCAGGCGGATCTGGGGCTGGTATTACTGCAGTTCTCCGGCTTGCTTGCGGCGTTGCTCGCGGCGGCGACGATCGCACAGGTCACGCTGCACAAGCTGGGTCACCGGATGGTCTACGGGCTGCGCCGGGATCTGGTGCGCCGTGTTCTCGCCACCGATATCGAACAGCTGGAAAAAGTCGGTGGGGCACCGCTGCTTGCCGCGCTGAGTACCGATGTTCGTAATCTCACCATCGCGTTCGTGCATCTTCCCGAGCTGGTGTATGGCTGCGCCCTGAGCGTGGCGGCGCTGGGCTGGCTGGCGTGGTTGTCGCCAGGCTTGTTCGGCGTCACGGTGGGCTGGCTGTTGCTCACGGCGGGCATGGGAATCTGGCTGGTAGGGCGAATCAATTTCCACGTTGGCCAGGTACGCGAAGGCGATGACCGGCTTTACCAGGATTACCAGGCCATGATTGATGGCCGCAAGGAGCTGGCCCTGAATCGTCATCGTGCGGCCCGTTTCTTTGATGAAGAGTTTGATGGTCATGCCGAAGCCTATCGCGACCATGTGACCCGTGCCGATATCCACAATGGTATCGCGGGCAACCTGGCCAATGTGTTGATGCTGGGGCTGATTGGTGTGCTGTTCTTTCTGGCGGTGGGCCAGGGTTGGGCACCGGCGGATACCGCCTCCATTTTTGCGCTCACCATCCTGCTGCTGCGCACACCGTTGATTGGTGCGGTGGCGGCACTGCCAACCCTGCTGGCTGCGCGAGTCTCATTGAAAAAACTGGCGGGGCTGGCGCTGGCGGAGGCCGGTGAGGCGATTGTCCCGCAAGGCGATGACTTGTCCGGTTTTCAGCGTCTGGTGCTGCAGGGCATTACCTACCGGTACCCCGATCAGGATGGGCTCGGCGGCTTTGCCGTGGGGCCACTGGATCTGGAGATTCATCGTGGCGACCTGATTTTTGTGCAGGGCGGCAATGGCAGTGGCAAGAGTACCTTTGCCCGACTGCTGACAGGGCTCTACCGGCCTGCCAGCGGCGATATCCTTGTTGACGACGTGCCGGTCTGCGATGACAACCGGGTCGCCTATCGGCAGTTGTTCTCTTCGGTGTTTACCGATTTCCATCTCTTTTCCCGACTGCTGCGTGGTACGGGGGGCGATGTGCCTGCAACGGAAGTGGATCAGTGGCTGGCCACGCTGGGCATGCATCACAAGGTCGAGCACGACGGCCAACGGTTGTCGGATGTGCGTTTCTCTCAAGGGCAGCGCAAACGTCTTGCGCTGCTGATGGCCGCCGTGGAGCAACGTGACTGCCTGTTGCTGGATGAGTGGGCGGCAGATCAGGACCCGCAATTTCGTCAGTTCTTCTATCACGAGCTGCTACCCGCACTGCAATCGCAGGGCAAAACCATCATCGCCATTACCCACGACGACCATTACTTCGATCGCGCAGACCGGCTGCTGAAAATGGACGCCGGTTGCCTCACCGAAGTGGATGGCCAGACCGCACGACAAAGTGTGCAGGTCCTTCGCGAGGCAGGGGTCTGAACCCTGCCTGTCAGGACGCTCCGGCTTTGCAGGTGCGTCCAGCCTTGAGTCTCAACGACGAGGAATGTCATGAGCATTGATAACCCGGATACCGAATTTACGGTAGTGATCAACGATCAGGAGCAATACAGCATCTGGCCTACCTACCGCCCTGTGCCTGCCGGTTGGCAGACCGTGGGGGTCACGGGCAACAAATCAGATTGTCTGGCCCATATCAACGACGTCTGGACCGACCAGCGTCCCAAGCGCCTGCGTGACGCTCAGGCCTCCTGAGATTTTTCTGATACTTTCGGCAAGGAGCTGACATGACCGGGTCTGCCAATAACACTGCCCACCCCGGACCGCAGTGGTCTCCGCTTTCCTGTTCGCAGCAGCGGCTCTGGTTGTTTTCCCGACTGTCTCCGGACAGCACCGCTTACAACATCAGCGGTATCGTCTGGCTGGATGGCGAGCTTGATGTCCCGGCATTGCAGGACACCATGCGCTATATCCTGGCACGGCAAGAGATCGCCAATGCCCGCTTTGCCGAAATCGATGGCGTTGCCTGGCAGCGGCCGGTGCCGCGTTCCCCGGATGACATACCGCTGGTGGATCTGAGTAACGATGCCGATCCCCTGGCGCGAGCCTATCAGGAGGCTCGTCAGCTCAATGCCCGGCCCTTTGATCTGGAAGCGGAAAGCCCCGCTCGCTTCCGTCTGGTGCGATTGTCGGCTACCCGACATGCGATTCTGGTGTCCATGCATCACATCATTGGCGATGCATGGTCGCTGGGAGTGTTCTTGCAGGAATTCCTGTTTTCCTACAGCGCGTTTCGTTCCGGTGTTCAGCCGGCGGTGCCGCCACTGAAAAAACAGTATGTGGAATGGGCAGAAAACGAAGCGCAGTGGTTAAAGGGGGAGTCGGCCGCCAGCCAGCTGAGCTACTGGACCGATACCCTGGAACACGAAGGGGAGCCCCTGGCATTGCCGCGCCTGAAGCAGGACGCCGGCGCCTCACACCCTGCTTGCTGCAATGACTTTTCGCTCAGTGCCGAGGACAACCGCGAGCTTAAACAGTTGGCCACGCAGCTGGGTGTCAGTCGTTTCACCGTGCTGCTGGCGGCCTTTCAGTATTTGCTTGCCCGGGTGTCGGGGCAGCAGCAAGTGCGGGTGGGGGTGCCGAGTGCCAACCGCAAGGGTAGCAACCAGTTTCTGATTGGTTTCTTCGTCAACAATCTGGTCATTCAGGGCCGGGTGCAGCCGGGGATGACAGTGCGCGACTGGGTTGCGCAGATTCATGCCGCCCTGGACGGAGCCAAACAACATCGCGACCTGCCCTTCGACCGGGTGGTGGATGCCCTGTGCCGTTCCCGCGATCAGGGTAGTCATCCCTTGTTCCAGGTGGCATTCAATTATCGCCAACAGGGCAAGGGCATGAAGCTCGACCTGGGCAATCTTACCGTGACGGCGGAGGACGTGCCGGTCACGGAAACCCCCTTTGATCTGGTGCTGGATGCCTGGCCCGATACCGATGGCGGACTGGGACTGCGGCTGGTGCATGGCGAGGGTGTGCTCAGTGATGATTTTGCCCGCTACCTGCGCGAGGCGTTTGTGGGGTTGCTGCAACAGTGGCTACACAACAGTGAGCTGACCCTGGCCGAGAGCGATGTGCTGCCGCCTGCTGATCTGGCGCGCTTGCAGCAGTGGCAGCAACAGGGGCAGGACGATTGGCACTGGCAGAGCTATCCCGCGCTGTTCGCTGCCCAGGCGCAACGTCAGCAAGAGGCCGTTGCGCTGGTGCACGGCGATCATCGCTGCACCTTTGCCCAGCTGGACGCCCGCTCCAATCAGTTGGCCCAGTATCTTCTGCAGCAGGGAGTGACGGCGGATGAGGTGATCGCGGTTTCCTTCGAACGTGGTATCGCCATGATCGAAGCATTCCTTGCCGTCATGAAAGCCGGAGCGGCATTCCTGCCACTGGACCCGGCTTATCCGTCGGAGCGACTTCACTACATGCTGGAAGACAGTGGTGCCCGGTGGTTGTTGACGGCCTCGGGACTGGTCAGTGCCTTGCCGGATGTCCCGGGGCTGAAAAAAGTGCCGCTGGATTCCCTGTCACTGCAGGGATTTTCCACCGAGCCTGTGGGTGTCAACGTGCACCCGGACCAACTGGCCTACGTGATCTACACCTCCGGCTCCACCGGCAAGCCCAAAGGTGTGGCGCTGACCCATGGTGGCTTGTCCATGCATGTGCAAACCATCGGCAAGCGTTACGGCATGACGCCGCAGGATGTGGAGCTGCAATTCGCCTCCATCAGTTTCGATGGTGCGGTGGAGCGCTGGAGCGTACCGCTGGCGTTTGGCTCCCGGGTGGTGATTCGCGACCAGGCATTATGGAGCGCGGAAAAATGCTGCGAGGTGCTGCAACAAGAAGGCGTCACCATCGCCTGTTTCCCGCCCAGTTATGTGGGCCCGCTGCTGGACTGGATCGAGCAGGAAAAGCCCGCACTCAACGTTCGCTCCTGGACCCTGGGCGGTGAAGCGTTTACCCGCGAAACCTTTGAGCGCATGCAGCAGGTGCTTCAGCCCCGGCGTATTCTCAATGGATACGGTCCTACCGAAACCGTCATTACACCGCTGTTGTGGGATGCCTATGCAGGGGACACCTTAACCAGTGCCTACGCGCCCATCGGTACCGCCGTGGGGCCGCGCAAACTGTATGTGCTGGATGCTTCCCTGAATCGTGTCCCGCCGGGAGTGGCGGGCGAGCTGTATATCGGTAACGAAGTGGGTCTGGCCCGTGGTTATCATGGTCGCGCAGACCTGACCGCAGAGCGTTTTCTTCCCGACCCCTTCGGTGAACCCGGTGAGCGAATGTATCGCACTGGCGACCTGGTGAAATTCCGCGACGACGGCGTCATGGAATATCTGGGCCGGGTGGATCAGCAGGTCAAAATCCGTGGCTTCCGCATTGAGCTCGGTGAAATCGAAAGTCGTCTGCTGGCCTTTGACTCGATCCGCGACGCCGCCGTGGTCGCACAACCTTCCCCCACCGGTGACCGGTTGGTGGGCTACATCGTGCCACGTCATACAGAAGACGCGCGAATCGATACCGGTGCCATCCTTGCAGAATTGTCCCACTCCCTGCCGGACTACATGGTCCCCAGCCAGCTGATGCAACTGGAAGCCCTGCCCCTGACCCCCGCAGGCAAGGTGGATCGCAAGGCGCTGCCGGCACCGCAGTGGCATGCCCGCACTACCGGTGAGGCGCCGCAGACGGATAACGAACAAACGCTGGCCACAATCTGGCAAGACTTGCTGGGGATGGAATCGGTGAATCGCGACGATCACTTTTTTGCCCTGGGTGGCGATTCCATTCTGGCCTTGCAGGTGGTCAGCCGGGCGCGCCAGCAAGGCTTGGCGCTAACCCCGAAACACCTTTTTGAAAAGCCCACGCTGCGCGCGCTGGCGGCAGTGGCCGGCGCAGTAACGGTCAACACGGCCAGTCAGCAAGCGCTGGACGGCCCGGTTGGGCTGTTACCCATCCAGCAACAGTTTATCGAGCAACAAGGATTAGCCGCCTGCAACCAGTACCTGCAGTTGTCGTTGGCGCAGCCGTTCCAGCTCGATGCACTGGAGAGCGCTCTGCAATTGCTGGTGCAACACCATGATGCCCTGCGTTTGCGGTTTTCCACCGAGAACCCGGCCCAGGCACTGGCCATGCCGTCAGCGTCGCATGCGTTGCTGCAGCGCTGCGCACCCGCTACCTCTGCCGAGCTGGAACAGTACAAAGACGCACTGCAGCGTTCACTGGATCCGGCGACGGGCAAGTTGTTACAGGCGCTCTATGTGGAGGGCGTGGAGGGCGAACCGCCGCAGCTGTTGCTGACGATTCACCATCTGGCGGTGGATGGTGTGTCCTGGCGCATCCTGCTGGAGGACCTGTTCTCTGCCTACCAGCAGTACGGTCAGGGCGGGTCGGCCAGTCTGCCGCGCAAGACCCACAGCGTGGTCGACTGGCGCAATGCCCTGGATGACACCTTGGTTTCTGTGGCCACACAGGAGCAGGATCTCTGGCAGCAGACAATGGCCATGCCGTCGCTGTTTACGCCTCAACGCGGGCTACAGGAAAAGCCGCAAGCGGCCAGCCAGTGGGACATCCAGATCGAGGCGTCTACCTTGGCTCGCTGGCAGCAGCAGGCCGAACGGCATGCCCGGCTGAATCTGGAAGAATTTTTGTTGATGGGGCTGGCCAATGCCCTGTGTGATTTTGCGGCCACGGATCAGGTCTGTATTTATCGTGAAAGTCATGGCCGTGCCGGCGATGTGGCTGAACTCGATCTGAGCCGTACCGTAGGCTGGTTTACCAGCCTCTATCCCCAGCGTCTTGATCGTCAGGGTTCTCTGGCAGAAACCCTGCGTTGTCAGAAAGAACAACTGCGTGGTGCCGCCCATGGTGGTTTGGGATTCGGGATCTTGCAGCAACGCGGTGAGCTCTCCACGGCGGCCGGTGACCGGCCTCGCGATGTGTTGTTCAACTACCTCGGCCAGTTCCGGCACGAGGGGCTGCCCGGTGTCTCGGTGACAGAGGCAGGGCTTTGGCAAGAAGCCGATGCCCCGGCAGATGCTGCACTCGCCATTAATGCCGAGCAACGGGAAGGCCAATTGCGGCTGCGCATTGAGACCGACGGCGTGCGTCTGAGCCGTGAACAGGGTGAGGCACTCGTGCAGCAATGGCTGCAGCAGTGCGAGCAACTGGCCCGGCACTGTGAGCAGCACGAACCGGTGCTGACGCCATCCGATGTGCCGCTGTCGACGTTGAGCCAGGCGGAACTGGATGCCTTGCCGGCACGGCCCGAGCAGGTGTTGCCGTTGTCCCCCCTGCAGGCGGGATTGTTGTTTCATTCCCAGCTCAGTGCCAGCAGTCGCACCTATGTTAACCAGCTGGTCTTGCCGGTGACCGGGCTAAACCCCCGCCGTTTCCGACAGGCCTGGCAGGCCATGCTGGAGCGACACGACGTGCTGCGAACCGGACTGCTGCCGGCGCATGCCAGCGCCGGGGAACGCCATCAAGCGGTCTGGTCTGCGCAGCAAGTATCGCTGTGCTGGCAGGAAACCGATCTGCGTGATGCCGGTGATGATGCCGCTGCCCGCTTCTGTGAGCAGAGGTTGAGTGACGGTTTCGATCTGGAAGTCGCACCGTTGTGGCGGGTGGACTTGCTGCAGCTGGGGGATGATCACTGGGAATCCGTGCTGACCCTGCATCATCTGCTGATGGATGGCTGGAGCACCGGCGTCATGCTCACCGAGTTGCTGGCGCTGTATCACCAGATGCCGTTGCCACCGGCGCCTCTGCAATACGTGGATTACCTGCATTGGTTGCACCGCCAGGACCGGGCGGCCACTCAGGCGTTCTGGCAAGAGTATCTTGCCCCGGTGCAGGCGCCTACCCGGTTGGTGGATGTGGTGGGGACGTCGGAGAAGGGCGAGTTCCGTCGCCATCCGATCACGTTTGATGCCGCCACCAGCGATCGGTTGCGACAGGCCGCCCGTGATCAGGGGCTGACAATCAATACCCTGGTGCAGGCCGCCTGGGCCCGGGTGCTGGGACGCTTTACCGGGCAGCAGCGGGTGGTGTTTGGCAATACGGTGGCCGGTCGGCCGGCGGATCTGGCAGGCAGCGATGCCATGCTCGGTCTGTTTATCAACACCCTGCCGATGACGGTGTCCCTGGCGGGCGACCAGCCGCTGGCGTCCTGGCTGGCGGCGTTGCAGGCCGACAATGCGGCCCTGCGTGAACACGGCCACGCACCGCTGTTCGATGTGCAGCAGGACGCCGGTTGGGGCGGGGAGAGTTTGTTCGATACCTTGCTGGTGTTTGAAAACTATCCGCTGGATGAGAGCTTGCTGGGCTCCGGGCAACAGACCCTGACTCTGGGGACGCCACGAAGTCACGAGTTTACCCATTACCCGCTCACCGTGGCGGTCTTGCCGGGCGATCAGCTGGATATGTTGTTTGCCCATGACACGGCGGCTTTGCCGATCCCGTTGGTGGACCGACTCGCTCGCCAGTTCCGCGATACCCTGCTGATGCTGGCGGAACAGGGTGGCGAAGAGACAGCGCTGCTGGCGACGCTGGATGCGCTGGGCGGCGATGAGGCGATCCTGCAGCAGTGGGGCGAAGGCGAAGGGGCATATGCGCCCCAGAGTTTTCCTGCACTGTTCTCGCAGCAGGCGGCGTTGCGCGGGGAAGCTATCGCCCTGGTGCATGGCGATACCCGCGTGTCGTTTGCTGAACTGGAAGCCCGTTCCAATCGTCTCGCGCGTTATCTGGTCGAGCAGGGAGTCACCGCGGATGACGTGGTCGGCGTAGCGTTCGCGCGTGGCGTCACCATGATCGAAGCGTTCCTGGCCGTAATGAAAGCGGGCGGGGCTTTCCTGCCACTGGATCCCGGTTACCCCACAGACCGTTTGCACTACATGCTCGAAGACAGCGGTGCCCGCTTGCTGTTGACCTCGTCGGATCTGGCGGAGACCTTGCCGCAGGTGGAGGGCGTCAGCCCGGTGTTCGTGGATCAACTGTCGCTGGCGAATACCGACGGCAGTTCGCTCAATAACGAACCCCATCCCGATCAACTGGCTTATGTGATCTACACGTCCGGCTCCACCGGCAAGCCCAAAGGCGTGGCGCTGACCCACGGCGGCTTGTCCATGCATGTGCAAACCATCGGCGAGCGTTACGGCATGACGCCGGAGGATGTGGAGCTGCAATTCGCGTCTATCAGTTTTGATGGCGCGGTGGAGCGCTGGACTGTGCCGCTGGCGTTTGGCTCCCGGGTGGTGATTCGCGACCAGGCATTATGGAGCGCGGAAAAATGCTGCGAGGTGCTGCAACAAGAAGGCGTCACCATCGCCTGTTTCCCGCCCAGTTATGTGGGCCCGCTGCTGGACTGGATTGAGCAGGAAAAGCCCGCACTCAAGGTTCGCTCCTGGACCCTGGGCGGTGAGGCGTTTACCCGCGAAACCTTCGAGCGCATGCAGCAAGTGCTCAAACCGCAACGCATCATCAACGGCTACGGGCCCACCGAAACGGTGGTCACGCCGATGCTGTGGGCGGCCTATGAAGGCGACAGTCTGACCAGCGCCTACGCGCCCATCGGCACCGCCGTGGGGCCGCGCAAACTGTATGTGCTGGATCAGGATTTGAATCGCGTACCCGCTGGTGTCGCGGGTGAGCTGTATATCGGTAACGAAGTGGGATTGGCGCGCGGCTATCACGACCGTCCGGACCTGACCGCTGAACGTTTCCTGCCGGATCCGTTCGGCGAAGCGGGTGAGCGGATGTATCGAACTGGCGATCTGGTGAAATTCCGCGACGACGGCGTCATGGAATATCTTGGCCGGGTGGATCAGCAGGTCAAAATCCGTGGCTTCCGCATTGAGCTCGGTGAAATCGAAAGTCGCCTGCTGGCCTTTGACTCGATCCGCGACGCCGCCGTGGTTGCACAACCTTCCCCCACCGGTGACCGGTTGGTGGGCTACATCGTGCCACGTCACAGCGTAGGCGCGGCGCTTGAGCCGCGAACCCTGTTGGAAAGCCTGTCCCAAGCCCTGCCGGATTACATGGTGCCCAGCCAGTTGATCACACTGGAGCACCTGCCGCTGACGCCCGCAGGCAAGGTGGACCGCAAGGCGCTACCGGCTCCGCAATGGCAAACCGCCAGTGCTGGCGACGCACCGCAAACCGATAACGAAAACATTCTGGCAACCATCTGGCAAGAGTTGCTGGGGCTGGAAGCCGTCAGTCGCGATGACCATTTCTTCAATCTGGGTGGGCATTCCCTGTTGGCGGTGCAAATGGTTAACCGGCTGCGTCATCAGCACCAGCTGGATTTGCCGCTCAATCGCATTTTTGAACAACCGCTGCTGAAACAGTGTGCGGCTTTGTGCCAGAGTGCAGCGGCCTTGCCCGCAATTCGCCCGGTGGCGCGTGGCGGCGATTTGCCGTGTTCCGCGGCGCAACGGCGTTTGTGGTTCGTGCAGCAATTGCAGCCGGAAAACGGTGCCTACCACATGCCGTTGGGGCTCGATGTGCGTGGTGAATTGCATCACGCTGCCTTGCAGCAGGCGCTGGATGCCCTGGTGGCGAATCACGAAAGCCTGCGTACCCGGTTTGTGGAAACCGCAGGGGAGCCTCGCCAGCGTATTCTGGATGAGGCCCCTGTGGTCATCGACTGGCAGGACCTCACCGGCGAGGCGCTACCCGAATCTGTGGCCAGCGAACGCCAGGCGCGCACCCTGAACGCGCCGTTCGATCTGGCCAGTGATCCGTTGTTGCGCGTGCAGGTCATTCAGTTGGCCCCACAGCGCTATCAACTGTTGCTGGTCCAGCATCACATCATTGGTGATGGCGTTTCCATGCAATTGTTGATGGCGGAGCTGAGCAGCCGTTATGCCCAGGCCCATCGCGGTGATGCCATGCCGCTGGTTTCCGCTCAACCGTCCGCCCGAATCCAGTACGCGGATTATGCCGCCTGGCAACAGCAGTGGCTGGCCAGTGATGAGGCCCGTGCACAAAAGCAGTGGTGGGTAGAACAGTTGGGCGAGGGCGGTGAGCCGCTGGCGTTGCCCACCGACTTCCCTCGTGGTGTGTTAGTCGACACCAAACCTGCTAACTCGAAAGAAGGCGGGGCACGTTTACCCGTGACCTTTAGCCATGATCAGCTTGAGCGGCTGAAGCAGCGTGCCACCGAGCTGGGTTCTACGGTATCCACCTTGTTGCTCACGGCCTGGCAGGTACTGTTGCATCGCTACAGTGGTCAGTCGCAGGTGCGGGTGGGGGTGCCGGTTGCCGGCCGATTGCTGGCCGAAACCGAAACCCTGCAAGGGTGTTTTATCAATACCCTGGTCGTGCCGGCCGATTTTGTCGGCTCGCAATCGCTGGCTGAGCAGGTGGTGGCCACACAGCAGTTCATCGGCGAAGCGCAAGGGCGCCAGGCGCTGCCTTTTGAGGTGTTGGTCGAGGCGCTGGGCGTGGACCGGAATCTGGATCGTCACCCCTTGTTCCAGGTGGTGTTCAATCACCAGCGGTTGAGTGAAAACTTTGCCCCGCAATGGCCGGAAGCGGTCATCACACCGTTTGATCCGGGTGCCGCCGGTGCCCAGTTTGAACTGGCACTGGATGTCCTGGAAGACGATGAACAGCTGCAGGGGTTTATCGGTTACGACACGACCCTGTTCCGTGCCAGCACCATTGAGCGCTTGCGGGAACATTTCCTGAGGGTGATGACGGCGCTGCTCACCCAGCCTGATCAGTCCTTGTCGGATATCGCCTTGCTGTCAGATCAGGAACAGGCCGACCAGCAAGTCTTCAATCGCACCGAAAAACGCTGGGGTGATTTTGTTGCCGTGCCGGAAAGAGTGCGTCAGCAAGCCGTGCGTTCGCCTGAGGCAGTGGCGTTGTCCATGGGCGACAGGCAGCTCAGTTATGCCGAGCTGGACCGCAAGGTAAACCAGCTGGCCAACCGCTTGCGTGCGGCCGGGGTGAAGGAAGAAGTGCGGGTGGCCATCGGCCTGCCACGATCACTGGATCTGGTCATCGGTCTGTTGGCCATTACCCGTGCCGGGGGGGGCTATGTGCCGCTGGACCCGTCCTATCCCCAGGACCGTCTGGCCTACATTCTGGAGGCATCGCAGCCGGCGTTGTTGCTGACCGACAGCCGCTTGCTGGACAGCTGGCCGCAAGCGGTGCCCATGTGGTGTCTGGATCAACTGGACGTGAGCGGGCAGGCGACCACGGCACCGTCGGTGCAGTGGCATCCGGATCAGGCGCTCTATGTGGTCTACACCTCTGGCTCCACTGGCAAACCCAAAGGGGTGCTCAATACCCAGGCCGCGCTGGAGAATCGATTGCTGTGGATGCAGCAGCAATACCCACTGGATGAATCCGACTGTGTGTTGCAGAAGACACCGTTCAGTTTTGATGTGTCGGTGTGGGAATTTTTCTGGCCGTTGATGGTGGGGGCGCGTCTCGCCATCGCGCCGCCGGATGCCCATGCGGACCCGCAGTGGTTGCAGCAGGTGATGGCTGAAGAGCAGGTCACCACGCTGCACTTTGTGCCTTCCATGCTGCATGCCTTTGTGTCCTCAACAGGATTGAAAAACCTGCCGTCCCTGAAGCAGGTGATCTGTAGTGGGGAAGCGCTGGACATGGCATTGCAGGGATCGGTGTTTGCCGCCCGTGACGATGTGCAGTTGCACAACCTGTACGGCCCCACCGAAGCGGCCATTGATGTGAGTTACTGGCAGTGCCGCCCGGGCGCCGGCCACACCGTGCCGATCGGCTCACCGATCAGCAATATTCAGCTGCATGTGCTGGATACCGATCTCAACCCGGTGCCGCGTGGGGTGGCCGGTGAGCTCTATCTGGCGGGCGCGGGGTTGGCGCGTGGCTATCACGGTCGCCCCGATCTGACCGCAGAGCGTTTCGTTCCCAACCCCTTTGGTGAGCCTGGCTCACGGATGTACCGCACCGGTGATCAGGTGGTGCAGCGTGCCGATGGCGTTATCGATTATCTGGGCCGCCTTGATCATCAGGTCAAGATTCGCGGTCTGCGTATCGAGCTGGGTGAAATCGAGCAGCAACTGAAACAGCAGCCGGACATTGAGGATGCGGTGGTCGTGGCCCACTCCGGCGCGGCAGGTGATCAGCTGGTGGCCTATGTGGTAAGTGGCGCGTCCTCCCCGGAGGCCTGGCAGCAAGCCCTGTCGGCGGCCCTGCCGGATTACATGGTGCCGGGCCTGTTCATGTTGCTGGAGCAGATGCCGTTATCGCCCAACGGCAAACTGGATCGCAAGGCGCTACCTGAGCCGCAATGGCAGGCCCGGGAATACCGAGCGCCGGTGACCGACACCGAACAGCAACTCGCTGCGCTGTGGGAAGAGTTGTTGGGGCTGTCTTTAGCGAAGGCATCGCCGTCAGGAGAAGCGTTGTCAGGAAACGGTGCTGTCGGGCTGGACGATAACTTTTTTGCGCTGGGTGGCCATTCACTGTTGGCCACGCGGGTAGTGGCGGCGTTGCGTGATCGCTGGGGCGTGGATGTGCCCCTGCGTGCCCTGTTTGAAACCGACACCCTGCAAGCACTGGCGGCGTTGGTGGACGAACACAACGGCGAAGCAAAGCAACAGGAACAGGATGATCTTGCCGCCATGGCGGATCTGCTGGATGACCTGGAAGATTTATGAGCCGGAGTAAGGGATGAGTCTTGATAAAGTGGCACTGGCCCAGCGCTTTATGGCGCTGGAAGAAAGCAAGCAGGCCATCTTTTTGCAGAAGCTGGGTGAAAAGGGCATTCCGTTTGAGCGGCTGCCGATTGTGTCCGGGCATCGCCCTGCGCGGGTACCGCTGGCGCCGGCCCAGCAACGGCTCTGGACGATTTATCAATTGGAGCCGGACAACACGGCGTATCACCTGACTACCGCTTTCAGTTTGAGCGGTCCGCTTGAGGTGGCGCGTCTGCTGCGCAGCCTGGAGGCGGTGGTGCAGCGACACGAGAGTTTGCGCACCGGTTTTCAGGACCACGACGGAGACGCCGAGCAGATCATCCAGTCGGCGCGGTTGCCGGTTGAGCAGCGCGATGTTCGCTCGCTGGATCAGGCTGCCCGTCAGACGCTGGCTGATGAACATGCCCGCCGTCGCTTTGTGCTGGAACGGGACTTGCCGTTGCGCGTGCAATTGTTACAGGAAGGCGAGCAGCAATGGCGGCTGCAGTTGGTGATGCACCATCTGGTCTCTGATGGCTGGTCCATGGAGGTGTTCTTTACCGATCTTGGCCGCGCGTATCTGTCCGATGCCCCGTTGCCGCCCCTGGCAGTGCAGTATGCCGATTACGCGCTGTGGCAAAAGGCCTGGCTGGATGCCGGTGAGCGCGAGCGGCAACTGACCTATTGGCGTGAGCAGTTGCGGCTGGATCAGGGTGATAGCGTTCAGCCGCCGTTACTGATTCCCTATGATCGTCATCCGCAGCACAACGATCTTCGTCAGGCGGCCAGCGAGCAATGGTCGTTGTCGCAGACCTTGCAGGGCCGCTTGCAGGCCTTGGCGCGAGACAATGACACCACGCTCTTTACCGTGGTGTTGGCGGCCTGGCAGTGGGCGTTGGCGTCGGTCAGTGGTCGCCGGGATATTCCGGTGGGGGTGCCGATGGCAAACCGTGGCCGCAGTGAGGTTGAGGCGCTGGTGGGGTTCTTCGTCAACACCCTGGTGGTGCGAGGACAACCCGGCGCGGCCATGACCGTGGATCAATGGGTGCAGCAGGTGCACCAGACCATGCTGGATGCCCAGGCCCATCAGGCGCTGCCTTTCGACCAGTTGGTGGCGTCGTTGGCGCCTCGTCGTGAACCTGGCGAAACCCCGCTGTTTCAGGTGCTGTTTAATTATCAGCGTCGTGATGGTGGTCGCCGCCAGCTGGATAATGAGGTCACCATCGCCCCGCAGGCGCAGGGCGTGCCCCATGCGCTGTTTGATCTTGCGTTGGATGTGCACGAAGCCAGTGACGGTGCGCTGGCGCTTACGCTGACCTATGCGGCCGACCGCTTTCACAGTGACACGGCCCGACGTTTGCAGCACGCCATGGAACAGGTGCTGGCGGCTTTTGCAGGAGACCGCCAGCGGTGTTTGGGCACCGTGGATACCGCTACACAAGACTTGCCGCGTTTGCAGCAGTGGGGTGAAGGCGAAGGGGCTTATGTGGCCCAGAGTTTTCCTTCGCTGTTCTCGCAGCAGGCGGCGTTGCGCGGCGAGGCCATCGCCCTGGTGCATGGCGATACCCGTGTGTCGTTTGCTGAACTGGAAGCCCGTTCCAATCGTCTCGCGCGTTATCTTCTCGAGCAGGGTGTCAGCGCGGATGAAGTGGTCGGCGTTTCGTTCGCGCGTGGCGTCACCATGATCGAAGCGTTCCTGGCCGTAATGAAAGCGGGCGGGGCTTTCCTGCCACTGGATCCCGGTTACCCCACAGACCGTTTGCACTACATGCTCGAAGACAGCGGTGCCCGGTTGCTGTTGACCTCGTCGGATCTGGCGGAGACCTTGCCGCAGGTGGAGGGCGTCAGCCCGGTGTTCGTGGATCAACTGTCGCTGGCGAATACCGACGGCGGTTCGCTTAATAACGAACCCCATCCCGATCAACTGGCTTATGTGATCTATACCTCCGGCTCCACCGGCAAGCCCAAAGGCGTGGCCCTCACTCACGGCGGCTTGTCCATGCATGTGCAAACCATCGGCAAGCGTTACGGCATGACGCCGCAGGATGTGGAGCTGCAATTCGCCTCCATCAGTTTCGATGGTGCGGTGGAGCGCTGGAGCGTACCGCTGGCGTTTGGCTCCCGGGTGGTGATTCGCGACCAGGCATTATGGAGCGCGGAAAAATGCTGCGAGGTGCTGCAACAAGAAGGCGTCACCATCGCCTGTTTCCCGCCCAGTTATGTGGGCCCGCTGCTGGACTGGATCGAGCAGGAAAAGCCCGCACTCAAGGTTCGCTCCTGGACCCTGGGCGGTGAAGCGTTTACTCGCGAAACCTTCGAGCGCATGCAGCAAGTGCTCAAACCGCAACGCATCATCAACGGCTACGGGCCCACCGAAACGGTGGTCACGCCGATGTTGTGGGCGGCCTATGAGGGTGACAGCCTGACCAGCGCCTACGCGCCCATCGGCACCGCCGTGGGGCCGCGCAAACTGTATGTGCTGGATCAGGATTTGAATCGCGTACCCGCTGGTGTCGCGGGTGAGCTGTATATCGGCAATGAAGTGGGATTGGCGCGCGGCTATCACGACCGTCCGGACCTGACCGCTGAACGTTTCCTGCCGGATCCGTTCGGCGAAGCGGGTGAGCGGATGTACCGCACCGGCGATCTGGTGAAATTCCGCGACGACGGCGTCATGGAATATCTGGGTCGGGTGGATCAGCAGGTCAAAATCCGTGGCTTCCGCATTGAGCTCGGTGAAATCGAAAGTCGTCTGCTGGCTTTTGACTCGATCTGCGACGCCGCCGTGGTTGCACAACCTTCCCCCACCGGTGACCGGTTGGTGGGCTACATCGTGCCACGTCACACCGTAGGAGCGGCGCTTGAGCCGCGAACCCTGTTGGAAAGCCTGTCCCAAGCCCTGCCGGACTATATGGTGCCCAGCCAGTTGATCACACTGGAGCACCTGCCGCTGACGCCCGCAGGCAAAGTGGACCGCAAGGCGCTACCGGCTCCGCAATGGCAAACCGCCAGTGCCGGCGATGCACCGCAAACCGATAACGAAAACATTCTGGCGACCATCTGGCAGGCCTTGATGGGGCTGTCGTTCGTCAGCCGTGACGACCACTTCTTTGCCCTTGGCGGGGATTCCATTCTGGCCTTGCAGGTGGTCAGCCGGGCACGCCAGCAAGGGTTGGCGCTAACGCCCAAAGAGGTGTTTGAGCAGCCGTTGCTCAAGGACCTGGCCCGGGTTGCGCTCAGTGCCCAGGCGCTGGCGATTTCCCAACAGCCGTTGACCGGCGAGGTGCCGCTGCTGCCGATCCAGCAGCATTTCTTTTCGCTCAACCCGCCCAGCCCCCATCACTGGAATCAGCACCTGTGGCTGGCGTTGGCGCAACCCATGTCGCAGCACGCCCTGGCCGAAACGTTGTCGGCATTGTGCCGTCAGCATGATGCGCTGCGCATGCGTTACCGTTGCCGCGATGGTGTCTGGTCGCAACATTGCCTCTCGCCAGAAGCGGTGAGTGACGATGTGTTGTGGTGGCGCGAGGCAGCAGATGAGGACGCCGTGGCCGCACTGTGCCAGCAAGCCCAGGAAAGTCTGGATATCGAACATGGCCCCTTGCTGCGTGCGCTTTATGTGACAACCCCCCAGCAGCAAGACCGGCTTTTGCTGGTGATCCATCACCTGGCCGTGGACGGTGTGTCCTGGCGAGTACTGTTGGAAGACCTGCTGGCGGCGTACTCGCAGGCGCAGAGTAATGAAGACGGAGATGAAGGCGGAGGACAAGAGATTGTTTTGCCGCAACGCACACATACCGTGTCGGACTGGCATCAGGCCCTGCAGCAATGGCTGCAGGAAAACGGCACCCAACGTTTGCCGTTCTGGCAGCAACAGCAGCCGGAGCCGGGCCATGTACCGCTGCCGGTGTATGGCGAAAAACGCAGCGTTGCAGTATCACTGGATGAATCGGCGACCCGTCGTTTGCTTCAGGAGGCGCCGACCAAGCTGGGGGCGTCTGTGCCGGCATTGCTGCTGACGGCGCTGGTGAGAACGCTCCAGGCTGATGATCAGAAAGGCGATCAGGAAGGCGACCAGAAAGAGCATCAAGGCGCCGCGCTTGCGACTCGAGCTCCGCAGGTTGCGAGCAATCTTGTTATCAATCTGGAAGGCCACGGTCGCGAAACCCGGCTTGCCCCCGGGCTGGATCTCAGCCGTACCCTGGGCTGGTTTACCAGCCTGTTCCCGGTGTCGTTGCCGTGGGCGGCGGATCCCCGCCAGAACCTGTTTGCGGTTACCGAACAACTCAAAGGCACCGAAGCGGATGCTGGCGTCGGTTATGGCGCCCTGCGGTTTATGGCCGATAGCCCGCTCAACGACAGTGCCGATGCGCCGTTGACGTTCAATTATCTGGGCCAGTATCACGATGATGCGTTGATTCAGGGTTTCACGCCGCTCAACGGTGGCGGTAATGCCCAGGCCGATGACAACCCTATGGCGGCGCCGCTGGCCATTAATGGCCAGGTAATGGCTGGGCAGCTGGAGCTGGTGTGGGAATTTGCCAGCAGCCGTTATGACGCTGGCACCATTCAGCATTGGTGCGGCCGCTATCGCCAGGAACTGTTGGCACTGCTGGCGCTGGCCGATGCGCCACGGGACAGCCAGGCCGACCCGGCACTGGTGACGGCGCTGAATTCTTCACAGAATTGGTCGCAGGACTCTTCACAGAACTCTTTACAGAACACGGCCACAGACATACCGGTGTTGTGGTGTCCGCACCCGGTGACCGGCCGGGTCACCGGCTATCAGACTATTGCGGCAGCCCTGGAAGGGCAGTGGCAGGTGCGCGGCATACAGTCGCGCAGTTTTCTTGAGGAAGGCTGGTTTGACCCGTCGCTGGAAGAAATGGCAGAGCGCTATTACCGCACCCTGAAGCAATCGCAACCACGCGGGCCTTACTACCTGCTGGGCTGGTCGCTGGGCGGCGCCCTGACCATGGAGCTGGCCAGCCGACTGGAACGTGATGGCGAGACCGTGGCATTTGTAGGGCTGCTGGATAGCTATGTTCCTGGCACCGAAGTGGCGGAAGATCAGTGGTCGTCACCGCAGGCGCAGGCAACTCTGCGAGAGCATCTGGGTTTGCTGTTGCCGGGGGTAAGTGCTGCGGCATTGGATGAGTGCATTGTCCTGTTGCGAAATCACCAGCCCCCTCAGTGGCCGCAACAATTTTCAACATGGCTATCGCAGCAACCCGTGGATGCCATGGTGGCAGACAGTGCGCGCCAACTTTTGCATTCATGGGCTGTGGAGCAACACCTGCGTGATCTCTGTTGGGGTTATCAATTGCCCAGCCTTAAAACGCCCTGCCATGCCTGGTGGGCCGCACAGCCACCAGGCAGGGCCGAGATGCTGAAAAATGGCATCGAGCAACGCGTGATGTTGGCACAAAGCGAGGTCTTGATGACCGATCATGTTGGCATTGTGCGTGAACCGGAAATGGTTCGGTGGTTCGAGGAACGTTTGTCGAGTGTGAACTGATACAAATTGACAGGAAAACCCGGCAGGAATTGCACCGGGGAGACTGGTTGTAAGGAATGTAATCTGTATAATCGCGCATGCGAATCATTCCTATTAATGTGTTTGTTACGATCGTCAGGAGAAAAACGATGGAGAATCGGACAGGGAGCAGACTGGCTCAGGGGATTGGGGTCTGTCGTCATCCGTTGGCATTGGCTATTGCGGCTGCATTGGCAGCTTCACCGGTCTGGGCGGAAGAGGCCACCAACGAAGAACAGTTGGAAACCATTGAAGTCAACGCTGAGCAGTCTGAGGACGTGTATGGTCGTGATGACTTTGGTTATGTCGGTCAGCGCAGCCGGACGGGTACCAAGACAGATAGCCCTGTAAGCGAGACTCCACGCTCCGTTTCTATCGTAACTCGCGAGCAGATGAATGACAGGGCAGCCGTCAGCATCAGCGATGCCTTGCGCTATACGCCCGGTATTCAGGCCGGTTTTTACGGCGAAGATAACAAGCAAGACTGGTTTATTGTCCGGGGTTTCAAACAGGCGAACAAAGGCCTGTATCGAGATGGAACCCGAACCTATTCAGAAGGGTTTTACAGCTGGCAGATCGACCCCTTCCAACTGGAGCGGGTTGAAATTCTTCGCGGTCCGGCATCCGTCCTTTATGGGCAGACTCCTCCGGGCGGGGTGATCAACGTGATCAGCAAACGTCCTCAGGATTATAGCTTTGGCTCTGTTGAAGTTGAGTACGGAAGCTGGGATCGAAAGCAGGTGTCGGCTGATCTCGGTGGTATTGTTGGCGATGGTCATGCCTTCAGGCTATTGGCGTTAGGCAGGCAGAGCGGCACGCAAGTGGACGATGTCGAGCAGGATCGCGTTCTTTTCGCGCCTTCGCTGAAGTTGAACGTAGGGGACAACACTGAACTGACATTGTTGGCCAGTTATCAGGAAGATAATTCCGATCCCTACCTGCAGTTCCATTTGGCGGAAGGCACTCTGAATCCCAGCACTACCGGAAATGGATACATTGGTGACGATGTTGCCATTGGCAACCCGGATTATGAGCGCTTTGACAGAACGCAATACACTCTTGGCTACGAACTGAATCACGATTTTAATGACGGGGCGTCGTTTCAGCAGAACGTGCGTTATGGCCGTATTGATATCGATCTGCGTCAAATGTATGCGCTGGCATATTCCGATGATTTTGGTATGCCCTCGAATCGAACGGAGGTCGTACGCTATATCTCTACAGAAGATGGGCATGCAGATAGCCTGAATGCCGACAACCGCTTTATCTTCAAATGGGATCTGAACGGCATGGAGCATACCTTGCTGGCAGGTATCGATTATCAAATGTTGAAGATAGACGGGAAGGACTATGCGGCTGATCCGATTGTAGGGGAAGAATTGTTTCCGGGTATTTATGCCCCTAATACATTGAACGTCTATAACCCTGAATACGCCAATGCAAGCGATATCGTTCTGCTGGATGGAACTCTGCAGCCACTATCGGAAAGTGATCTTCAGCGCCGTACTACGGACAGCTATCAGCTGGGCTTCTATCTGCAGGATCAGGTAAAAATTCAGGACCACTTGGTTTTGATGCTAGGAGCCCGCCACGACAAGGTTGATACCAAATTCGAAAACAAGGCGACTGGGGCTAAGCAAGATGTAGATGGTGATGAGTGGACTGCCAATGCCGGGCTGGCATGGATCTTCGATAATGGCGTTACTGCCTATACCAACTACTCCCAATTCTTCCAGCCCATTATTCAGCTGGATGCCAATAACGAGCCCGCCAAGCCGGAACGTGGTGATCAAGTCGAAGTTGGTTTGAAGGTGCAGCCTGAAGGGTTTGACGGTTACTTTAATGCCGCGGCGTTCAAAATTACCCAGGAAAACCTGACCTCTGGCACTGCAGGAACAGCATCGTTTCAGCAAATCGGTGAAGTCGAAAGTGAAGGGGTAGAGTTTGAGGCAGTGGCGAATGTGACTCCGAGTCTCAGCTTCGTTGCCAATATGACCTTCCTGGACCCCGAAATCACCGAAGATGCTCGCGGAGAGACCGTTATTGGTAACCAGCCAAATCAGGTGTCAAAACGCTTGGGTTCAATCTGGGGCAAATACAGCTTCATCGGTGGAGTTATGAACGGTCTTTCCATTGGTTCAGGTGTCCGCTATGTGGGCTCAACCTATGGTAATGATCTTGAGCAGCACAGTTTCAAGGTGCCGTCATACACAATCTGGGATGCCACGGTCAGCTACCAGTGGGATAACTTCAAATTCCAGGTTGCCGCCAAAAACCTGGAAGACAAGGAGTATGTTTCTACTTGTAACTATTGGTGTTGGTATGGCGATCGTCGCAACGTCATTGGCAGTATCTCTTATGCCTGGTAATGCCCGCCACACCGCCATGCTGCTGCCCACCGGGCAGCAGCTGGATGTGTTCGATCAGGAATTGACACCGCAGTGGCGGTGTCAGAGCAATGATCAGGATCTGTTGACCGTGGAGCTGGACGATACGACAGCTCGCGTTCTGCAATCCACGGACGACCCGGCACAACTGTGCCGGGCCGCTTGGGCTTTTTTTGTCTCGCGGCCCGCGGTGACGGCGCTGGAATTTTCTGGTGATGGTCATCCCGGTTTCATGGTGCAGCGCGACAATGATTCTGCTGTGCTGGAGCGAGACATGCTCTGGCAGTTGACCGGCGACTGGCTGCCCAAGGCAGCGGCGTTTCCGTACCCGGTCCGCATGGTGATGGACGACAGTGGTCGCCGTCACCCCCGTCGCCCGGCCAAGCCGAGTGGCGAAGTGTATCGCCGTTTCGATACCGGTATTCAAGCGTGGGTGTCACTGCGAGTGCTGGATATTGAAGAAGACCTGGAGCGCTTCATGCGCTGGCAGAACAGCCAGCGGGTCGCAGCTTTCTGGGAACAGAGCGGCACACTGGAAGCGCATCGCGCCTACCTGGAAAGCCAGGCAAGGGATCCGCGCGTGCTCAACCTGATTGGCTGTATTGATGATGATCCCTTCGCCTACTTTGAAGCGTACTGGGCGAAAGAGGACCGTATTGCGCCGTACTACGACGCACAGGATTTTGACCGCGGCATCCATATGCTGGTGGGCGAAGAGCACCACCGTGGGCCGCACAAGGTAAAGGCGTGGCTCAATGCCCTTTGCCATTATCTGTTTCTCGATGATTGTCGCACCACGCGGATCGTGTCCGAGCCGCGTGCGGACAACGACAGGATGATTCAACACCTTCAAGCCAGGCGTTTTGCCAAGCCAAAGGAGTTTGATTTTCCGCACAAGCGCGCAGCCCTGATGGTGCTGCAACGTGATGCGTTTTTTGAGCGTTGCGAGCTGAGCTGAAAATCACGGTTCGGTAGGGACTCTTATACCGGACTGCCATGGCGCGCTGCCCACCACTACCCGGCAGCAAGTGGCTGACCTGTCCGCAGGGTGCGGACGGTCGGTGTATGGATAACCCGGAGACCGGGATGGGTCTCCGCCACATTGAGGACACCCCCATGAACGTTCATTCCCAGGAATATGATGTCGTCGGCATTGGCTTTGGCCCTGCAAATCTGGCTATTGCCATTGCACTGGAAGAACAGTCGGACCTGAAAGGGCTGCGTTATTGTTTCCTCGAAAAACAACCGCGTTTTGAATGGCACGGCGGGATGCTGCTGGATGGCACCCGGATGCAGGTCTCTTTTCTGAAAGATCTGGCGACCCTGCGCAACCCGGCCAGCCGTTTCACCTTCGTGAATTACCTGCACGACAACCACCGTCTGGATTCCTTTATCAACATGGGTACCTTTTTCCCGACCCGTGTGGAATACAACGACTATATGCGTTGGTCGGCGGAGCAGTTCAGCGAGCGAGTGCAATACGGTGAGGAAGTGATTGCCATCGAACCAGTGGAGCAGGGTGGCGAAGTGGAGTGGGTGCGTATTCGCTCCCGCAACGCCGACGGTTCAGAGAAAGAAATTTTTACCCGTAATCTGGTCATCGGGATTGGGGGATACCCGAATGTGCCCGCCGTGTTTGCCGGCAAGATGGGCGACAACATGGTGCATTCCTCCCGCTATAAACATGAATACGAGCGTTTCGGTCGCCATGAAACGCCGCGTATTGCGGTTATCGGTGCCGGTCAGAGTGCCGCAGAAATCTATCTGGATCTGATGAACCAGTATCCGGATGGAAAGATGGACATGATCACCCGCAGCCGTGCGCTCCACCCGGCGGATGACAGCGCTTTTGTGAACGAGATCTTTGATCCCGCCTTCACCGACACCATCTATGCGCGCCCGGAAGAAGAGCGTCGTGATTTTCTGAAAAAGTTCAGCCAGACCAACTATGCGGTGGTGGATCTTGCGGAAATCGAACAGATCTATGAGCGACTGTACCTGCAAAAAGTCACCGGCAAGGTACAGCACCGGTTCCTGTCCAACCGCGACATTGTCGGTGTGCAGAATGACGGCACCCGGGTATTGCTGACCCTGCGCGACAAAGACACCGGTCTGGAACAGACCGAAGTCTACGACGGGGTGGTGCTGGCCACCGGCTACAACCGTAATGGCCATGAACAGTTGCTGGCGCCCATGGCCGACTGGATGTCGGAGCAAGGGGTGGAGCGTTGCTATCGTCTGCCCATGGCGAAAGGCTGCCGCGCCAATATCTTCCTGCAAGGGTGCTGCGAGGAAACTCACGGCCTGAGCGATACCTTGCTGTCAGTACTGGCAGTGCGTTCCCAGGAAGTGGTGGATGCCCTGATTCAGCGTCACAGTCGCCCGCTGGCGGCGGCCTGCGCCAGCTGATGATCCCGGCACTGGCCCCCCTGTTCCAGGGGGGCTTTGCTCACTACGGTGAACGGCTGCGGCTGGCGCAACCGGATGACCCTGCCCTGCCATTGACGGCACTGCTGGACCCGGCGGTGCTGGACGTCCAGTTACAGGCGTTTCGCAGTAACTTCGCCCAGGAAGATCCCCGCGCGGTGCTGTCGATCTGGAGCAAGTACTACTTTCTGTATTTGGTGCCGCCGGTATTGGCCGCCAATCTGATTCTGCAACGCGACCTGCCGTTGGATCCCCATGCCATGCGCGTGGAGATGGATCCGACCGGATTGCCAGCGGTATTCGTCTTCGCCGATGAGGGCGGCCCGCTAGCGCCGCCTTTGCACGGCCTGGACCGCTTCGCGTCCCTGCTACAGGACAACCTGGCCTTCATGATCGATGGCTGGCAACAGCGATATGGTTTGTCGGGAAAAGTGCTGTGGAGCAATGCCTCGCGCTACCTTCGCTGGTTCGTACAGGAACTGTCACGCTTTGGATTACCGGAACCGATGTGGGCGCCGGGCAAGAGTCTGCTGGAGGCGAAAGCCTATGCCGATGGCACCCGCAATCCGCTTTACCAGGCCTATGTGGAGCGGTTTCGGCGCGACGATGGTGAGCCGCTGTCGGTTCGAAAGCTCTGCTGCATACGTTATCTGTTGCCCGACACCGAGTTGTGTGAAGACTGCCCTCGGCTCTGTCACAGCTGAGCCGCGATGGCCTTGCCCGTCGCTTTAATCGCGGTGGAACCACCGCTCCCACAGAGTGTGATGGCCTGCAGGAGACTTGCCCCTGTGGGAGCTTGCCTGCAAGCGATGCTGCACCGGGTTATATCGGAATGGGCTTATCGGGGAAGGGCAATCCAGCTCAGCACCCCATGTTGACGTTCGCGCCAGCGGAACGGAATTTCCGTGCCTTTTGGCCAGTCTGCATTGAGCGTGCGCAATAGCGTCAACCGGTCTGGCTTGCGTCGTTCCGCATCGTGGAAGTAAAAGCGTTTCCCGGTCAGGGGGTACAGGGCCTTGAACAGACTTTCCTTGGCGGAAAAAATCAGCGTTAGCCGGTTTGCCCGCTGTAGCGGCGTCATACGGTTCAGTTGCTGGCGCTCGTAGTCGGTGAACAACTCTTTTTCCAGTCGGGCTGCCCGTTCCGGGACGACCCACTGTTCGGTATCGAGCCCCACGGTAAGCCAGCGCTCAGCATCTGCCACCAGCACCTCGGCGATGCCATGACTATGGGTGATGCTGCCGATCCTGCCCTTGGGCCAGCGGGGCGAGCGGTCTTCATTGACGCCGGGGATTCCGGTGGCGCCCAGGCCCTGTAACCCCTCGCGGGCGCACCATCGCCCGGCTAGATACTCGGCCTTGCGCTTGGCGACAGCGGTTCGCAGGGTCACCGGTAACGGAATGCCTGCCAACAGGAAGCTGTCATCAAGCAAACGCTCAGGCTGATAGCGGCAACTGACGCGAAGCAGTCCGTTTGCCAGTTCTTCCTGGTGAGGTTGGCTTAGGCAGGCCGGGCGTTGAGGGTTCGTCATGACGACACGTTTCCTTGCATGAAGGGCGACTATAACAAAGCCGCGCCTGTGCGTCCGTTAACGCCAAAGGGTACACTTGCCGGCGCAGATATTCTGTTACCTTTTGCCCTGCCGCACGCCAGACCCAGAGGAGAACACCATGGCCGGAACCAGCCTGCTGGCACTGATCGATGATATTGCAACGCTGCTGGATGACGTCTCTGTCATGACCAAGGTGGCAGCCAAGAAAACCGCTGGTGTGCTGGGGGATGATCTTGCCTTGAACGCCGAGCAGGTGTCCGGGGTAAAAGCCGACCGGGAGCTGCCGGTGGTGTGGGCCGTGTTCAAGGGCTCGGCGTTGAACAAGCTGATCCTGGTGCCGGCGGCGTTGCTGATCAGTGCCTTTATTCCCTGGTTGATCACGCCGCTGTTGATGCTGGGCGGCGCGTTTCTGTGTTACGAGGGTTGTGAAAAACTGGCCCACAAGTTTTTCCATGGCAACGATGAGGGCGAACACGCCGAAAAACTGAAGGCGGTGGCCGATGCGTCGGTGGATCTGGTGGCCTTCGAGAAGAACAAGATCAAGGGGGCTATCCGCACCGATTTTATTCTCTCGGCAGAAATCATCGTGATTTCATTGGGGGCGGTCCAGTCTGCCACCTTTGGTGTTCAGGTCGCCGCGATTTGTACCATCGCGGTGCTGATGACCATCGGCGTCTATGGTTTGGTCGCGGGCATTGTGAAGCTGGATGATGCCGGCCTCTATCTTGCCAAAACGGATCCCCAGGCATCCGCGGCGAATGCGCGCATCGCACTGGGTAAAGGCATTCTGGCCCTGGCGCCCTGGCTGATGAAAACCCTGTCGGTGGTGGGCACCCTGGCCATGTTCCTGGTGGGTGGCGGTATTCTGGTTCACGGTATTCCCGGTTCCCATGACTGGCTGCATCACCTTCAGGAAATGGCTGGCGCCGTGGCATTTGCGGTGCCGTTGCTGGTGAATCTGGTGGGCGGTGTGATTGCCGGGGCGATGGTGTTGGCTGTTGTGACTGCCATCGGTCGGTTACGCGGGGCGCGATAGGCCCCGCGTATCACGACTTAAGGAGCCTCTGAATAACTCCTT